>NZ_LJPA01000006.1:0-280524 GCF_001414035.1 Frankia sp. ACN1ag
CGGATCTGGAACAGGATGAGTTCAGGATCGTACTTTCCGCAACCGGTACGGGCGGTGTCGATACCGAAAGACGGCGGTCGAGGCACTCGGATCCTAGGAGTGCCCACCATCGTGGACAGGATCGCGCAGACCGTGGTCGCGGGACGTCTGGAGGTCCGCACGGAGCAGATTTTCCATGTGGACTCGGACGGTTACCGGATCGGCNGGTNGGCGATCGATGCGGTGGNGAAATGCNGGGAACGCTGCTGGAGAGACGACTGGGTTCTGGACCTGGACGTCGAGACGTTTTTCGACAGCTGCCCGCATGACCTGATCGTCAAAGCGGTGGAGACGAACACCGATCAGAAGTGGATCGTGTTGTATGTGAAGCGCTGGCTCGCAGCGCCTACACACCAGCCGGACGGCTCTCTGATCACGCCAGGTCGCGGAACCCCGCAGGGATCGGCGNTTTCACCCGTGCTGGCGAACCTTTTCCTCCACTATGCGTTCGACATGTGGATGGCCCGGAATTATCCGGACGTCCGGTTCGAGCGCTATGTGGATGACGCGGTGGTGCACTGCATCTCCCGGCGGCAGGCAGAAATTTTGCAAGCCGCAATAGGGCGACGCATGGAACAGGTGGGGCTTCGGCTCAACCCGGCGAAGACGAAGATTGTGTACTGTCAGGATTCGAACCGGCGCAAGAGCTATCCAGNAGTCGCGTTCGATTTCCTTGGCTACATGTTTCGTCCCCGGGCGGNCGTCAACAAGCGAACAGGTAGGATGTTCACCTCGTTCGCCCCGGCAATGAGCCAAGACAGGCTGACCGAGAAAGGCCGGCAGGTCCGCCGCTGGCGGATCCACCTACGCACCAATCACACCCTGGCCGATCTCGCCGAGCGGATCAACCCGCTGGTGCGGGGTTGGATGAACTACTGGGGTCATTTTCACAGGTCCCAGATGTTCGGCCTCCTGCGACGCATCAACGCCTACCTAATGCGCTGGGCCCNCAAGAAATACAAACGGCTCCGCAACGCCGGTCGCCTGCAACGGTGGTGGGAAAGGGTCATCGGAAACGAACCGGCCCTGTTCGCCCACTGGACGTGGGTCACGGACTGCGGATTCTCCTTCGCCGGACGGTAAGAGCCGTATGAACCGAGAGGTTCACGTACGGAACTGTGGGAGCCGGCGGGTGAGATTCCCGCCGGCTACCCGACTGGAGAAGCTGTCCGAGAGCGCACCCATGGACGAAGCCGAACGGAACTCCTCAAAGAAGTCGAACGGGTGACCGAGGAGACGGTCGCCGTGCTGGTGCCGGAAATCGGTGTGACCGCGGCGTGNGCGGCGGCTGGCAGGTCCCGGGCCGGGCATTACCGGCGGCATCGGAAGAGTCCGCCGCCGGCCCGGCCGGCGCCGGTGGCGCACCGGGAGCGCGCCCAGCCGCGGGCGCTCGCCCCGGCCGAACGGGCCCGGGTGCTCGACGTGCTGCACGATCCCAGGTTCGCCGACGCCGCGCCGGCGCAGGTCTGGGCGACCCTGCTCGACGAGGGTGTCTACCTCTGTTCCCAGCGGACCATGNACCGGCTGCTGGCCGAGGTCGGGGAGTCCGGCGAGCGCCGCGCCCAGGCCACCCACCCGGCGAAGGTCAAACCCGAGCTCGTCGCGACCGGCCCGAACGGGGTGTGGTCGTGGGATATCACCAAACTCCTCGGTCCGAAGAAATGGACCTACTACTACCTGTATGTGATCTTGGATGTGTACAGCCGTTACGTTGTCGGGTGGATGCTCGCGGAAATGGAGTCCGCCGCCCTCGCCGAGGCCTTGATCGCCGAGACGTGCGCGAAACAGGGCATCGGCCCCGACCAGCTCACCGTTCACGCCGACCGGGGTAGTTCGATGACGTCGAAACCCGTCGCGTTCCTGCTCGCAGACCTCGGGATCATCCAGTCGCATTCCCGCCCCCGGGTGTCGAACGACAACCCCTATTCCGAGTCCCAATTCAAGACGATGAAGTACCGGCCCGACTTCCCCGGCCGTTTCGATAGTATCGAGGAAGCGCGGGCACACTGCCGCAAATTCTTCCAGTACTACAATCATGGCCATCGGCATTCAGGGTTGGGTTTGCTCACCCCGTCGGCGGTGCACCACGGCCAGGCCGAAGCCGTCCACGCGGCGCGTGGCACCGTGCTGGACTCCGCCTACGCCGCCCACCCCGAACGGTTCGTCCGCCGCCCGCCCGTCCCACCCGGACTACCCAGGCCGGCGTGGATCAACCCGCCGGAGAACATCCCAACGCAACAAGACAGTGACACAGAGCAGGAGACTCGGTAGTTCCTACAAAATCTTGCCTCGAACAGGTTGACAGGTTCCGCCGGCGTCGGGCGGAGGCAGGGGGCTGGACATCGGTGCACCGGATCTTCCGCAGTGGCGGTGTAGACCCCGGATGGCCTCTACCGCTCAGGTGGCAAGCCCCGGGGTTTTGTCTGTCCGCCCACCCTATGGCGATCAACGTGTCCGCACTCGCGTCCCCACGGAGACCACCGCTCGCGGCTGGTGCAAGGCTGGTGGGGTGACTCTGTTATGACCTGGGTAATCCCCGGAGCCGGGAGCGGTCTTGTGTCTCTCGTGTGTACTCGGGTCGTTGGAGATCGTTTCTGCTCGTATGGTCGACGGAGGTCTGGTCGATCACGTCGAGGAGGTGGCGGTGAGCGCTTCGCCAGGTATGGCGGGGACGGCTAGGCTGATCTCCATGGAGCGAGCGGCGCGGCTGACGGCTGTCGTCACGCACGAGGGCGACTGGTACGTGGCGCGGGCCCTGGAGGTCGAGGTAACCAGCCAGGGAGCCAGCGTCGAGGAGTCGCTGGCGAATCTTCGTGAGGCGCTGGAGCTGTACTTCGAGGATCAGCCGTTCCCCGTCACCGCCGCGGACGGTCCCATCGTCGCTCCGCTGGACATCCGCCTGTCGGCGTGACACCCGCGCTGCCTCGGGTCTCCGGGGCGAAGGTGGTGAAGGCGCTGGGGCGTGCCGGCTTCGAGGAGGTCGCCACGCGTGGCTCGCACTGCAAGCTGCGGCACAAGGAGAACGCCCGGGTCGTGATCGTCCCGCTTCACCGGGAGCTGGCGACAGGAACTCTCGCCTCTGTTCTGCGCCAGGCAGGCATCGAGGCGGAGGAGCTTAGGACGTTGCTCACCTGAGCTGCGCGTGGTTCCGGGTGCAAGCTGGGTGGGTGACTCTGTCGAAGCGTGCGTCCTGGTTCCTGATCGCGGTGGGTGTGTGGACGTGGGCGATCTGGCCGAACTTCCTGCGGAACATCTGGAAGGATGATCGTTCCTGGGACGACGGCCCGACCGGCTTCTTCACCGTCCACCTGGTTCTGACCGTCGTCTCCCTCGCGGTGGGCACTGCGGTCGGGTGGCTTGGCATCCGCGCGGTCCGCGCCGGTCGTTCGAGCGTCGCCGAAGACGTCGCCCCGCCCAAGCAGCTGGTTGGCTCGGATTCTTCCCTGACGTAGGTACTTCGGTATCGGCCGGCGACGACTTTCGGCGAGATCACGCCGACCTGCCGACCTGCCGACCCGTTGCTCAGGGTCAGCGCCTGATGTGATGAAGGAACGGGGCCTCCGCTCCTTCCGGGATGACCTGGGCTGTTCCGGTTCTGTCGGTGGCATCGGGTAGACACCTGTCCATGGCGGTAGACGAAGCGAGCTCGGCACATCCGGTGGCCGACGGGTCCGTGGCGGGGACCGGCCCACAGCCGGCCGACGTGGCCGTCGCACCCCGGGCGGTTCCCGCGGCGGCGTCCGCGCCGGCGGCGGGCGGCGGGGCGCTGCGGGCGCGGGCGGAGGAGCTGCTGCGCGCGTTGGCCGGGCCGGCCGCGGTGCTGCGGGAGGACCAGTGGCAGGCGATCGACGCGTTGGTCACCCACCGGCGTCGGGTGCTGCTCGTGCAGCGCACCGGCTGGGGCAAGTCGGCGGTGTACTTCCTCGCCACCGCCCTGCTGCGCGGCGAGGCCGGACTCGGTCCGGTGGACCTGGGTCGGCGCACCGGGCCGACGGTGATCGTCTCGCCGCTGCTCGCCCTCATCCGCAACCAGGCGGCGGCCGCCGCCCGGCTGGGGATCCGTGCGGGTGAGATCCATTCCGGCAATGTCACCGAGTGGGACGAGGTCTACGCGGCGTTGCGCGCCGGCGACCTCGACGTGCTGCTCGTCGGGCCGGAACGGCTGAACAACCCGACGTTCCGCGACGACTATCTGCCCGAGCTCGCCGCGACCACCGGCCTGCTCGTGGTCGACGAGGCGCACTGCATCTCCGACTGGGGGCACGACTTCCGCCCGGACTACCGTCGGCTGCGGACCCTGATCGCCGGGTTGCGCCCGCAGGTCCCGGTCCTCGCCACCACCGCGACCGCCAACCAGCGGGTGGTCGAGGACGTCAGCGAGCAGCTTGGTGCCGGTGCCGGTGCCGGGGCGGGGGCCGGGTTGGAGTCGGAGCCAGGGACAACCCCGGGCACGCTGGTACTGCGCGGGTCGCTCGACCGCGAGAGCCTGCGGCTCGCCGTCGTCGACCTGCCCCGGGCCGAGCACCGCTTCGGTTGGCTCGCCGAACGGCTGGGTGAGTTGCCCGGCTCCGGGATCGTCTACACGCTGACCAAGGCGGCGGCGGAGGAGCTGACCGCCTTCCTGCGCGGCGAGGGGTACCCGGTCGCCTGTTACCACGGGGGCACCGAGGCCGCCGAACGCATCGCCGCGGAGGAGGACCTGCTCGCGAACCGGGTCAAGGCGCTCGTCGCCACCAGCGCGCTCGGGATGGGCTTCGACAAGCCCGATCTGGGCTTCGTCGCGCACGTCGGGGCGCCGTCGTCGCCGATCTCCTACTACCAGCAGATCGGCCGGGCCGGCCGGGCCGTCGAGACCGCCGAGGTCGTTCTCCTGCCGGCGGCGGAGGACCGCGCCATCTGGCGCTACTTCACCGACACCTCCTTCCCGCCCGAGCGCGTGGTCCGTGCGGTTCTCGGGGTGCTCGCCGACGCCGGCCGGCCGATGTCCACCCAGGCGCTGCTGGCCGCCGTCGACCTCGGCCCCAGCCGACTCGACCAGATGCTGAAGGTCCTCGACACCGACGGCGCGGTCCGCCGGGTCAAGGGCGGCTGGACGGCGACCGGAGCGCCATGGTTCTACGACGAGGCGCGCTACCGGCGGGTCGCTGCCGCGCGGGCCGCCGAGCAGCAGGCGATGCTCGACTACATCGCCACCCCCGATTGCCGGATGGAGTTCCTGCGCCGCCAGCTCGACGATCCCCACGCCGCCCCCTGCGGGCGGTGCGACCGATGCACCGGCCGCACGTGGCCGTCAGCCGTCTCGACGGCGGCCAGCACGCGGGCCCGTGAGGAGCTGATGCGCCCGGGGGTGGTCATCGAGCCGCGCCGGATGTGGCCGACCGGCATGAACCGGCTGGGCATCAGCCTGTCCGGCCGCATCCCGCCGACGGCCGGCGCCGAACCCGGACGCGTGGTGGCGCGGCTCGGCGACATCGGCTGGGGCAACCGCCTGCGGCCGATGTTCGCCGCCGGACCGGCATCCGGCCCCGACTCGGGGCCCACCGGCGGCCCCGGGCGCGATGCCGGGCTCGACAGCGGGGCCGGGCTCGACAGCGGGGGCGACGGCCCGTTGCCCGCGGAGCTGGTGGAGGCGGTCGTGGGCACGCTCGCCCACTGGGACTGGACGCGCCGGCCGGCCGCGGTGATCGCGATCCCTTCGCGCAGTCGGCCCCGGCTGGTGGCCAGCCTCGCCGAACGCATCGCCGCCATCGGCCGGCTGCCGCTGCTCGGCCAGTTGGACCGGGTCGGCGGCGGCCCGCACGCGGGCCAGGTCCACAACAGCGCCCACCGGCTTGCCGGTCTGTGGGAGGCGTTCGCCGTCCCGCCGGGCCTGCGCGGCGCGCTCGGCGCGATCGACGGCCCGATCCTGCTCGTCGACGACCGGATCGTCACCGGCTGGACGATGACGGTGGCCGCCCGCCTGCTGCGCAAGGCGGGGGCGCCCTCGGTGCTGCCGTTCGCACTCGCCGTCGACACCACCTGACGACGCCCTGGCCCCCCGGCGGGCAGCATCGCGCGGGGCGGCAATCGGGTCGGAGACCGGCGCAAAGGGAATGTTCCCACCAATGACGTTTCGGCAGCCGGTTTGGCACGCTGTGCGCACACCGAACATCACGCCGGCAAACGGTGTGACATCGAGGTGAAATCGGCCGGCTGACCATGGACATCCCCGGTATTCGTCCTAGCCTTGGCTCGCGGGGATTTCGGGACCGGCCGATCGGTGGGCGGACGAGACGGAGAGCGGGCACTGATCAAAATGTGGGAAGGCGACCGTTGCACCGCGATGGTGATGGGGGGCGGGCGGGGCTACGTCGCCCACCGGTGTGGCAAACGAGCGATCGGGAAGGACCCGGACGGGCTGTGCCGGACCCATCGCCTGGAGCGGGCGGGCGCGCAGGACACCGACGTCGGCGAGCGGAACTGGCTGCGGGACAGGGAGACCGAGCGGCGGCTGAATGAGCTCGCCCGCCACCTCGACGACTTCTACAGCCTGCCCGTCCGGCTGGAATACGCCGATTCCTCGCCGACCCGCCCGCCGACAGGGCGACTCCTGATCGATGCCGACGATCTGCTCCGGGTGCTACGCGCCCAGGACCTGATGCCGCGCCGCGCCGTCTGACCCGTACCTGCCAGCTCCGGCAGAACACGGGGAAACGTGAAGGCTCCCGGGAATCTGGCGGTGGATCGCGGATTTCCCGCGCGCGCCGGTCTCGGTCGATCAGAGGCGGCGGAACAGCAGGGCCCGCTTGACCTCCTGGATCGCCTTGGTGACCTGGATACCCCGCGGGCAGGCATCCGTGCAGTTGAAGGTGGTCCGGCAGCGCCAGACGCCCTCACGCTCGTTGAGGATCTCCAGCCGCTCGTCGGCGCCGGCGTCGCGGCTGTCGAAGATGAAGCGGTGCGCGGCGACGATCGCCTGCGGCCCGAAGTAGTCCCCGTCGTTCCAGAACACCGGGCACGACGTCGTGCAGGCCGCGCACATGATGCACTTGGTGGTGTCGTCAAAGCGTGCCCGGTCCTCGGGGGACTGAAGCCGTTCCCGGGTCGGCTCGTGGTCATCCGTGATCAGGTAGGGCTTCACCGCCCGGAAGGCGTCGAAGAACGGTTCCATGTCGACGATCAGGTCCTTCTCGACCGGCAGGCCCTTGATCGGTTCGATGGTGATCTCGGGCCCGAGGTCCTTCACGAGCACCTTGCAGGCGAGCCGGTTCACGCCGTTCACCCGCATCGCGTCCGACCCGCACACGCCGTGGGCGCAGGAGCGGCGCAACGCCAGCGAGCCGTCGACGTTCCACTTCACCCACATGATCGCGTCGAGCAGGCGATCGCTGGGATCGAACGGCACCTGGTAGCTCTCCCAGCGTGCCTCCGCGGCGAACTCCGGATCGAAGCGACGGATCTTGAGCGTGACGGTCACGGGCGCCGGTCCGGTCGCGGCCGGACCCGGGGCCGCGGCGGGCCGGGAGTCGACGACGGTCATCAGTACTTGCGCTCCATCGGCTCGTAGCGGGTGACGACGACCGGCTTGTAGTCCAGCCGGATGTCCGCCTCCGGCGAGGCGGCGGCCAGCGGTCCCGACCGGTAGGCCATCGTGTGACGCAGGAAGTTGACGTCGTCCCGGTTCGGGTAGTCCTCCCGCGAGTGGCCGCCGCGGGACTCGTTGCGCGCCAGCGCCCCCACCACCAGAACCTCGGCGAGGTCGAGCAGGAAGCCGAGCTCGACCGCCTCCAACAGCTCGGTGTTGTAACGGCGGCCCCGGTCGGACACGCCGACCTGCTGGTAGCGGATCTTCAGCGCGGCAATGTCGCTGAGCGCCTGCTTGAGCGTCGCCTCGGTGCGGTAGACCGACGCGTTGACGTCCATCGACTCCTGCAGCTCGGCGCGGATCGCGGCGGCGTTCTCGGTGCCGGCACCCGCGCGCAGCCGGCCCAGCATGTCGTCCACGAACGACGCCGGGTTCGTCGGCAGGTCGACGTGGTGCGGGGTGGCGCCTGCGTACTCGGCGGCGGCGATGCCCGCCCGCCGGCCGAACACGTTGATGTCGAGCAGCGAGTTGGTCCCCAGGCGGTTCGCGCCGTGCACGGACACGCAAGCCACTTCGCCGGCGGCGTACAGGCCGGGGACGACGGTGTCGTTGTCCGCGAGGACCTGCGCGTCGATGGTCGTCGGGATGCCGCCCATCGCGTAGTGCGCCGTCGGCTGGATCGGAATCGGGTCGTCGTACGGTTCGATGCCGAGGTAGGTGCGGGCGAACTCGGTGATGTCCGGCAGCTTCGCGTCGAGCTGCTCCGGCGGCAGGTGGGTGAGGTCGAGGTACACGTGGTCGGCGTCGGGGCCACAGCCCCGGCCGGCGCGGATCTCGGTGTAGATGGCCCGGGCCACCATGTCGCGGGGGGCGAGGTCCTTGATGGTCGGCGCGTAGCGCTCCATGAACCGTTCGCCGTCGCGGTTGCGCAGGATTCCGCCCTCGCCGCGGGCGCCCTCGGTGAGCAGGATGCCCATCTTCCAGATGCCCGTCGGGTGGAACTGGAAGAACTCCATGTCCTCCAGCGGAATGCCGCGGCGAAACGCCAGGCCCATGCCGTCACCGGTCAGTGTGTGCGCATTCGACGTGACCTTGAACACCTTGCCGAACCCGCCCGTGGCGAAGACCACCGACTTGGCCTGGAAGACGTGAATCTCGCCGGTCTTCAGCTCGTAGGCGACCACGCCGGCCGCCGCGCCATCCTGCAGCAGCAGGTCGAGGACGTAGAACTCGTTGTAGAACTCGATGTCGTGTCGGACGCACTGTTGGTAGAGCGTCTGAAGGATCATGTGGCCGGTGCGGTCGGCCGCGTAGCAGGACCGGCGGACCGGCGCCTTGCCGTGGTCGCGGGTGTGGCCGCCGAAGCGGCGCTGGTCGATGCGACCCTCCGGGGTGCGGTTGAACGGCAGCCCCATCTTCTCCAGGTCGAGGACGGCGTCGATGGCCTCCTTCGCCATGATCTCGGCGGCGTCCTGGTCGACCAGGTAGTCACCGCCCTTGATCGTGTCGAAGGTGTGNCACTCCCAGTTGTCCTCCTCGACGTTGGCCAGCGCGGCGCACATGCCGCCCTGGGCCGCGCCGGTGTGCGACCGGGTCGGGTAGAGCTTGGTGAGCACGGCCGTCCGGCAGCGCTGCCCCGCCTCGAGGGCGGCGCGCATGCCGGCTCCGCCCGCGCCGACGATGACCACGTCGTACCTGTGGAGCTGCACGCCTACCTCCTTACAGGTCCGGGGTCACAGATCGGGGTCGAAGGTGAAGATGACCAGCGTGCCGAGGGTGACGACCAGGAACGCCGAGGTGTAAAGCAGCATCTTCAGCCAGAATCGGGTCTGTGCCCGTTCGGCGTAGTCGTTGATGACGGTCCGCAGGCCGTTGGTGCCGTGCAGCTCCGCGAGCAGCAGCATCACCAGGTCCCACGTGCGCCAGAACGGTGATGCCCAGCGGCCCGCGACGAAACCGAAGTTCACCCGCTGCACGCCGCCGTCGAGAACGTTCATGATGAACAGGTGGCCGAGCACCAGGAAGAACAGCAGCAGGCCGCTGATCCGCATGAACACCCAGGCGTAGAGCTCGAAGTTGCTGCGGGCCTTCGCGGCGCCCGGCTTCGTCCGCCGCCGCGGCGAGCGCGGGGTGGCCAGCTCCGGCGCGCCCCGCTCCGCCGGCACCGCCGTCGTCGCCATCAGGTCGCGCTCCCGAACAGCGTCTCGGCGGTGTGCAGCAGCATCCGGTAGGCCGCGGGGACGAGCAGCACCACGAACAGCACGAGTTCGATGTACAGCATCTGCTTCTGGTACTTCGGTCCGGACTCCCAGAAGTCGATCAGGATGATCCGGATGCCGTTGAGCGCGTGGAACAGCACGGCGGCGACCAGGCCGACCTCGAGCAGGTTCACGATCGGGCTCTTGTAGACCTCGATCACCTCGTTGTACGACGAGGGCGAGACCCTGACGAGTGCCGTGTCAAGCACGTGCGCGAACAGGAAGAAGAAGACGAGGACGCCCGTGATCCGGTGGGCGACCCAGGACCACATTCCCTCTCGACCGCGGTACAGCGTGCCCGCTGGTGCCTTCGGCAATGAAAGCTCCTCCGGATCGGCCCAGCCGCTCGGCCAGAAAAGATCACGTCAGCGACGCCCGCGGCGCCTCGGGGTCGGCGATGCGTCGCCGGGACGGCACCGCGCGCCTTCGGCCGATGCTAGTGCCGGGCCTGGTCAGCGGCGGGTCCGGGCCCGGCGCCGGCGGGTGAACTATGCCACAGCGCGCCCGGTCGCCGCCGTCACTACGCCGCCGGTGGCGGGCCGGTCGACGGCGGCGGTGCCGGTGCGGTGGCCGGCGGTGTCCTGACGGGCGGGGTCGTCGCGGGGGTGGTCGGCGCCGGCTTGGTCGGGGGCGGCGTCGTCGGCGGCGGCTGCTGCTGGGTCGGCGACGGCGTCGGTGTGGGCGCGGCGGTGCTCGGCTGCGCGCTCGGTGGGGCCTCGGTCGCTGGGGGCGTCGTCGACCGCGGGCGAGGGGAGCGGTGCGGCGTCCCCGGGGCCACCACCGTGGGGGAGGTGAACTCCGGGGTCGTCGCCGGTGGCGAGGTGGGCACGGCGGTCGCGGGCGGGGCGGTCGTCTTCGGCGCCGTCACGTCGGTCGGCTTGGCCGGCGAGCTACCCCCGGACAGGCCCAGGGTCAGGGCGATCGCCGCGCCGGCCAGGACGACGACCGCAGCGGCCGCGATCGCGATGGTCCGTCGCCGCCGCTCCCCGTCGCCGCCGGCTCCCCGGCCGTGGCCGTTGCCGTCGGGACCGCGCTGGTGCGCCGCCTCGGAGCGTCGGCGGGCCTCGTCGAGCGGGACGAGTCCGGCGGCATGATCGTCGTCGAACAGCCCGAGGCTGGCCGTCGACGCCACGACGGGCACGACGCCGATGCGGGTCTCGTCGTCGTCCCCACCGTGCGTCGGCCCTGTCGCCTGGGCAGGCGGCCCGATCCTGGTCTGGGCATCGTGATCGGCCTGGGGTCGGGTCCGGTTCGGCGCAGTGGGTCGGACCGGCTCGTGTCGGGGTGGTCGGGGGCCACCACCGGTGGCGGGCGAGATGGCGGTCTCGTCCAGCGCCCCGAGGACGGGATCCGCGGTGATCTCGCCGTCGGCGGACTCGGCTGGCCCGCGGGACGAGATGGGGCCGCCGACGGGCGGTACCGGACCACCCGTGGTGCGTGGGCCGGTGCCGCTGGGCTGGCCGGACGCGGCGGCGCCCGCCAACGGCCCGCTCCACGTCGAGGGCCCGGTCCGGCCGCCGGGACGCCCCGCTGCCGACCCGCCGCCGTCGATCGAGGCCGAGGGCGGCGGGGCCGCCGGTTCGTCGAGGTTCTCCAGACCGACGTCGGCAGCGCTCGCACCCGCGTCGTCGTCCTCGGAGCGCGGCCGGGCGTGCATGACGGAGGCCGGCACCGGGTTGGCGTTGCGGGCCACGGGAATCAGCCGCCGGCGGATCTCCGTGACGTCCGGGCGTTCCTCCGCCGGACGGTCCATCAGGTCGCTGAGCAGGTTGCGCAGGGGACCCGCCAGCCGGAAGGCGCGGCGGCGGCCCTCGACCACGGCGGTCAGCACCGCGTAGGTCTCCGGGCCCTCGAACGGCGGCTGGCCCTCGACCGCCGAGTACAGGGTCGCGCCGAGGCCCCACAGATCGCTCGCCGGGCTGCCCGAGGAGCCGCGGACCCGTTCGGGGGCGATGTAGGCGGGGGAGCCGACGAGCGCGCCGGTCCCCGTCAGGGTCACATCACCCTCGGTCGCGGCGATGCCGAAGTCGGTGAGCCGGACCCGGCCATCCCGGCCGAGCAGGACGTTGCCGGGCTTGACGTCGCGGTGCAGCACGCCGGCGGAGTGCGCCGCGGCGAGTGCGTCGGTCAGCGCCAGCCCGATCGCCGCGACCTGGTCGAAGGGCAGCGGGCCGTGGGTACGGATCACGTCGCCGAGGCTGTCCGCGTCGACGAGCTCCATGATGATCCAGTGCCGCTGGTGCTCCTCGACCACGTCGTACACGGAGACGATGGCGGGGCTGTGCAGGCGGGCCAGCGCGCGGGCCTCCCGCAGCACCCGCGCCCGGATCGCGTCGCGCTCGTTCTGCGCCCCGGCCATCGGGACGAGGATCTCCTTGATGGCCACCGGCCGCTGGAGTAGTTCGTCCTCACCGCGCCAGACGACGCCGGCTCCACCACGCCCAATGGGCGTGTCGAGACGGTAGCGCTGAGCTACGTAACGAGGCGTGCCGTGCCGAGAGGTGTCCGGGGGCACGCTTGCCGATTTGGCCATCGTGTCAAGTCTGACAGACGGATGGATCCGCGCGCCCGACGGTCGGCGTGTTTCCGGCCGCCGGGAGAGTCGGAAACCCGACGAATGCTGACATCACGGACCGGGCCGGAAGGCGCCGAAGAGCTGGTGCATCAATGCTTGATCCTGCAACCACAGATCCTCCCGGGTATGCCAGTAGAGGGCATATCCGTGGCCGTTGCGAATCGCGCCCCGGTTGAGCACATGCACCATGACCCCGTCCGACCTGCGATACCCGAACTCCCAGTCGGCCTGCTCGGTGCCGTCCCCACCGTCGCTGGGAGCCAGCCGTACGCGCCGATAGTCCTGCACACTCCGAACGAAACCGGCCTCGTTGTGTTGCCAGTCACCGATCGCGGAGGTGTTTGCCCGACTGACGCTACCGACCCNCAGGAACGCTCTGGTAGCCGGGTCCACGAAATCGACGTTTCCGGGGCCGCCGGGGCCCTGCTGGCGCTGCCAGGTCGACGGGTAGGCCACCGACCAGCCGCCCTCGGGATCCACATAGGAGACCCAGCCCGGGGGTGCGGTGGCCGGGGTGGTGTCCCGGGCCACCGGATCGGCGGCTCCGGCCGGCGGGTCGGCCGGGCGGACGCTGGCCGCGCCGCTCGCCGCCGCGGTCCCCCGGCCTCCGGGTGTCCCGGCGGTGGCGCCGGGGCCCGGACCGGTCGACCCCACGGGTGCGCCGGCCCCGCCGCGCCCGGCGGCGACACCGGTGGCCCCGGAGCTCCCCCCGCCGCTGATCAGGACCAGGATCGCGATGATGATCGCCGCGGCCAGCACGGCGAGCGCCGACACAGCGACGAGGCGGCGGCGCGGATCGGCTTCGCGGCCCGCAGTCCGACTGCCACCCGCCGGCCCTGCCGGCGTGGACTGCCCGTCGCCCGGGTCGCCCGCCCTGCCGGCCGCGGGGCTGCCGGGAGACGCGGGGCTGCTGGGAGACGCGGGGCTGCCGGGAGACGACGGCGCCGCGGGGACGGCCGGCGCCGCGGGGGAGACCGGCGCCGCGGGGACGGCCGGCGCCGCGGGGGAGACCGGCCTGATCCGCTGCGGGATGCCTCCGCCGGCCGTGCGGGTCCCGACCCCCTCTGCGGCGCCGGCCGGCCCCACCGGCCTGATCGGAGCAGCGGGCCGGGCGGTCGTCGGGGCCGTCTGGGCGCCGCGCCGCGCCGCCGCCGCGGGGGGCGCGGAATCGGTCGCGAGGGCGGCGGGGCCGGCCGCGGTGCGCGGTCGGGTCCACGGCTGGCCGAACCGTCCGCGGCGCGTCGCGGCGACGGGTGCGGTCGGAGCCGTCGCCGCCCGGCCTGCGCCCGCGTTCCCGGCGGCCGCGCCGTCGGACGTCGTCGCAGCCGCGAGGCCAAGGCCCGGGGAGGTCGAGAGCGGATCATCACTCGCGCCGGGCGTACCACCGGCGGCAGCGGCGGTGTCCCAGGGTTCCTCGTGTCCGGCCTCGGCCCCACCAGCGGACTCAGTGCCGGCCCCGGCACCGCGACCGACCAGTCGCGCCCGCGCCGGGATCCCGCCGAGCGCCCGCATCCGGTCCATCGAACGCATGCGCTCGAGCGGGCTGGTCAGGCGAGTCCGCATCGGCTGCGCGCGCACGGGTGCGGGGGAGGCGGCCGCCACAGGCCCCGGCAGCGGTTCCACCGACTGCACCGGGGCCGCCGCTGGTGGGGGATCCTCGGCCGGACCGGGCGTCGGCGCCTGCCCGGCGGCGCCGGGCGGTAGCGTCCCGGCTGAGCCCGAGGGGTCGGCGTCGAGCGCAGGCCGGGTCGCCGGGACCTCCGCCGGTCCGGTCTCGGCTGGTCCGGTTCCGGCCGTGTCGGTCGGTGGTCCCGTGTCGGTCCGTCCCGCCTCGGTCGGGGCTGCGCCGGTCCGGGTTGTCTCAGTCCCGGCTGTCCAGACCTCGGCGAAGCCGGTTCCGACGGGCTTCAGCCCGTGGGTCCCGCTCGCGAAGGTCCCGCTCGCGAAGGTCCCGCTCGCGAAGGCCTCGGTCGCGAAGGTCTCGGCCGGAACGGTGTCCGTGCCTGCGCCGGGCGGGTCGGCGGTGCCGCCCGCAGGCGCGGAGAGCGGCACGGCGGCCGATTCGATGATTCCCGCGGAGGAGACCGTCGGTACGCCGATCACCGATGCCGGGGGCGCCGATGCCGCGGCCGTCAGTTCGGAATACCCGGGGACGGTGGCGCCGGTCGAGGATCTCACGGGCGTCACGGTCGAGGCGGGCGCGATGGATTCCGCGACATCGGGGTGTTTCGTGGCCTGCGTCTCGCCAATCTCGTCCCGATGGCTTTCGGCCGCGCCGTGTTGCTCGACTGCGATGCTTTCATCGTCAGTGCTGTGTTTTTTGGTTGCTTTCGATCGTTCGCGAGGGGGACCGGTGTCCTTGCCGGGAGGGTGGGGCGGGTCGTCGCCGGGAGCCTCGTCGATCAGCGGCCGCGAGCCGTGGCCGGGTGAATCATCGCCGTCACCCGGCTCATCCAGGGCGCGTGCATCGTCCCCGTCGTGGGCATGACCCGCATCATCGGGATCGGCTCGGCGGTGCGGATCGTCCGTGCCCTGCGGGATGGTCTCCTCGCGGAGTCCGTCGACCGTGTCGACGGACTCGCGACGGTCGGCCGGGTCGGGCGGCGTGGGCAATAGCGGCGTGGTGGGGGCGGTGCGGGCCGGTGGGCGCGGCCGGGCGGGGCGCGTCGGCCGGCCTGTCCGGGAGGAGCGCCGCTCGCCGCCGCGCTCCAGGATTTCGCGCAGCCGCTTGCGCACGATGGACAGCGGGGGACGGCTCAGCCCGTGCGGCGCCATCAGATCGTCGATCACTGGCGCCAGCGGGCCGGCGAGGCGGAAGGGCTGGCGCCGTCCCTGCATGAGCGCGGCGAGCACCGAGATCGGGTCGCCGCCGGCGAAGGGTGGACAGCCCTCGACCGTGGTGAACAGCGTGGCGCCCAGCCCCCACCGGTCACCGGCGGCGTTGCCCGCGTCCCCGCGGGCCCGTTCGGGCGGCAGGTAGGCCGGCGAGCCGAGCACCATCCCGGTGCTGGTGAGCCGGGGATCACCGTGGCTGACCGCGATCCCGAAGTCCGTCAGCCGGGCCCGACCGTCGGGGGTGACCAGCACGTTGCTGGGCTTGACATCCCGGTGGACGATCCCGAGTCGGTGCGCCGCCTCCAGCGCGTAGGCCAGACTGATGCCGATTCGGCAGGCCTCTTCGACCGGCCTCGGGCCGTGGTCCGCGATGATCCGCGACAGGGACTGACCCTCTACGTATTCCATGACGATCCACGGCAGGTCGCCGTCGTCGATGACGTCGAGCACGGAAACCGCCCCCGGGTGGTGCAGCCGTCCGGCGGCGCGCGCCTCGCGCAGCACCCGTTCCCGCGCTCGGTCGCGTTCCAGACCACTCTCGGTGATCGGTAGCCGGACCTCCTTGACCGCGACAACCCGCTGGAGCAGCTCGTCAGTGGCCCGGTGCACGACGCCGAAGCCGCCCTGCCCGAGGACGCCGTCGAGCCGGTAGCGCCCTCCGACGAGGGCTACCGCCTCGGCCGGACCTGGGTCGTCCGGGGACTCGCCTGCCATCCCTTCGTCCCTTCCCGATCGCCAGTGAGGCTCGCGTCCATGGGATCACACAGGTGCCGGCCCGCGAAGGTCGGGCATGCTGGCGTCAGCGCCCGATCGGACCACGGACTCCGACGAGAACACGAGGTGGCGAGATCAAGGGGTGCGGCGAGACCGAGGGATGTCGCGAGACCGAGGGGTGTGTCGAGACCGAGGGGTGCAGGGACATGGGGTGGAGTGTGGACGACAGAAGCTGGGAACGGCTGCGGAACGCCGCTGTCCGTGTCGCGCAGAGTGCCTACGCTCCGTATTCGGGCCTGCGGGTCGGCGCCGCCGCGCTGGTCGTCGACCGCCCGGACGCCGACGGCCGCACCACCGGGGACGAGCCGTGGATGGTGGTCGGCTGCAACGTCGAGAACGCCTCGTACGGCCTCACGCTGTGCGCCGAGTGCGGCCTCGTCTCGGCGTTGCACGCTCGGGGCGGCGGCCGCCTGTTGGCGTTCGCGTGCGTCGACGCGGACGGGCGGCCGCTGGCGCCCTGCGGTCGCTGCCGTCAGCTCCTCTACGAGCACGGCGGTCCGGATCTGCTGGTGGCCACCGCCGGCGGGATACGCCGGCTGGCCGAACTACTTCCCGGCGCGTTCGGTCCGCTCGACCTGCCGGACCCGCCCGATCTGCCGGACCCGCCCGATCTGCCCGACCCGCCCGACCCGCCGGAGCCCGCGACCGCGGCCGACGCG
Source organism: Frankia sp. ACN1ag (assembly GCF_001414035.1). NCBI lineage: Bacteria > Bacillati > Actinomycetota > Actinomycetes > Frankiales > Frankiaceae > Frankia > Frankia sp. ACN1ag. Next base: position 16,705 of record NZ_LJPA01000006.1, read on the forward strand.
CCACCGCAGGCCGGCTCCCCCGCCGGTGCCACCCCGTTCGGCGGATCGGGGGCGTCGTGAGCGCCGACTTCGACGTCGTCGACCTCATCCGGGCCAAGCGTGATGGCCGCTCGCTGCCGCTCGAGGCCGTTGACTGGCTCATCGACGCCTACACCCACGGCTGGGTCGCGGACGAGCAGATGTCGGCCTACCTGATGGCGGTGGTGTGGCGCGGGATGTCCCCGGCCGAGCTCGATCGCTGGACCGCCGCGATGATCGCTAGCGGCGAGCGGCTGGACCTGACGGGGGTCGGCCGTCCCACCGTGGACAAGCACTCGACCGGCGGGGTCGGCGACAAGGTCTCGCTGGTGCTGGTTCCGCTGGTCGCCGCGTGCGGCGTCGCCGTCCCGCAACTGTCGGGACGGGGCCTCGGGCACACCGGCGGGACGCTGGACAAGATGGAGTCGATCCCGGGCTGGCGTGCCGACCTGCCGGTCGAACGGATGCGCCGCCAGCTTGCCGAGGTGGGCGCGGTGATCTGCGCCGCCGGGGCCGGGCTGGCTCCCGCCGATCGCCGGCTCTACGCGTTGCGTGACGTCACCGGGACGGTCGAGTCGATCCCGCTCATCGCCTCGTCGATCATGAGCAAGAAGATCGCCGAGGGAACGTCCGCGCTGGTCCTCGACGTGAAGGTCGGCTCGGGTGCGTTCATGACCTCGCTGGACGACGCCCGGGAGCTGGCGCGGACCATGGTCGGGCTCGGCGCGGCCGCCGGCGTCCGGACCGAGGCGGTGCTGACCCGCATGGACCACCCGCTGGGGCGCACCGCCGGCAACGCGCTGGAGGTCACCGAGGCGGTCGACACGCTGCGCGGCGGCGGGCCGAAGGACCTGGTGGAGGTCACCGTCGCCCTGGCTCGGGTGATGATCGAGCTGGCCGGCGCGAGGCGGGCGGACGGAGCCGGCGGGGCGCCGACGGCCCGTGATCCGGCCGAGGTGCGGGCGGCCCGCGATCCGGCCGAGGTGCTGGCGGCCGGGGACGCCTACCCGGTGTGGCGGGCGATGGTCGCGGCGCAGGGCGGCGATCCCGACGCGGTCCTGCCGCGGGCGACCCACGTCGAGACCGTGCCCGCACCCGCGTCCGGCTACCTGGCGAATCTGGACGCCCGGGCGGTCGGCATCGCGGCCTGGCGGCTGGGCGCGGGGCGGGCCCGCAAGGAGGACGCGGTGTCCGCGGCGGCGGGCGTGCGCTGGCGGGCGGGCATCGGCGACCGGGTCACCGCCGGGGAGCCGCTGCTGGAGCTGCACACCGACGATCCGAAGACCCTCGGCCGCGCGCTGGCCGCACTCGCCGGCGCGGTGACGGTCACCCCGCAGCCGCCGCCTCCCACCCCGCTCGTCCTCGACCACCTCCCCGCCTGAGCACGTCGGCGGAGGCGGAGGCGACCCGGCCAACGCGGCGTCGCGGTTCTGTCGGACCCGTGGCCTACGGTCGGCGCAGGAGACGGAGGAGCCGATGACGAACGACGCACCGCCCGGCCCGATCACGGTCGACGAGATCCGCCGGGTGCCGAAGGTCCTGCTGCACGACCACCTCGACGGCGGGCTGCGGCCGGCCACGGTGGTCGAGCTCGCCGACGAGACCGGCTACCGGGACCTGCCGTCCACGGACGCGCACGCGCTGAGCACCTGGCTGCGGGGAGGGGCGCACAGCGGCTCGCTGGTGCGCTACCTGGAGACCTTCAGTCACACCGTCGGCGTGATGCAGACCCAGGAGGCGATCCGGCGGGTGGCGCGCGAGTGCGCCGAGGACCTCGCGGCCGACGGTGTCGTCTACGCCGAGGTGCGGTTCGCTCCCGAGCTGCACGTCGAGCGGGGCCTGTCGCTGGACGCGGTCGTCGAGGCCGTCCTCGACGGCTTCCGCGCGGGCGCCGCCGGTACGCCGCTGCGCATCCGCGCGCTGCTCACCGCGATGCGTCACCAGGCCCGTTCGCTGGAGATCGCCGAGCTTGCGGTGCGCTGGCGGGACGCCGGGGTGGTCGGTTTCGACATCGCCGGCGCCGAGGCGGGCAACCCGCCGACCCGGCACCTTGACGCCTTCCAGTACATCCAGCGGGCGAACGGGCACTACACCATCCATGCGGGCGAGGCGTTCGGGCTGCCGTCGATCTGGGAGGCGGTCCAGTGGTGCAACGCCGACCGGCTCGGCCACGGGGTGCGCATCGTCGACGACATCACGGTCGATCCGGACGGTAAGGCGATCCTCGGGGATCTCGCCAACTACGTGCGCGACGTCCGGGTACCGCTGGAGATGTGCCCCACCTCGAACGTGCACACGGGCGCCGCGCCGAGCATCGAGCGCCATCCCATCGCCCTGCTGCGTCGGCTGCACTTCCGGGTCACGGTGAACACGGACAACCGGCTCATGAGCGACGTGTCGCTGTCGAGCGAGTTCGCGACGCTCGTCGACGTCCACGGCTACGACTGGTCGGACATCCGCTGGCTCACCCTGAACGCGATGAAGTCGGCCTTCCTGCCCTTCGACGAACGTCTCGACCTGATCAACGATGTCATCAAGCCCGGCTACGCGCCCTACGTCCGTGAGGAGCTCGCCCGATGAGCACGAGCGTGGCAGGAACCGAGCCGCCCGGCACCCAGGCGGCGCCGGCCGGCCCGATCCCGAACCGGCCCGCCCCCGCGGCCCCCGCGGCCCCCGCCGCCCCCGTGGCCGCCGTGGCCGGAGCCGACGGCCGGGCGCGTTGCCCGTGGGGCCTGTCGGCGCCGGAGTACGTCGAGTACCACGACCAGGAGTGGGGCCGCCCGGTCCGGGACACGGTGGGCCTGTTCGAACGCCTCACCCTCGAGGCGTTCCAGTCCGGGCTGTCGTGGTTGACGATCCTGCGCAAGCGGCCGGCGTTCCGGTCGGCCTTCGCCGGGTTCGACCCGGGGGTGGTCGCCGGGTTCGGGGCCGCCGACGTCGAGCGGCTGCTCGGCGACGCCGGCATCGTGCGTAACCGCCGCAAGATCGAGGCCACGATCGTCAACGCCCGGGCGGTGCTCGCCCTCGACCGGCCGCTGCCCGAGCTGATCTGGTCGCACCGGCCGCCGCGGCGGGCCAGGCCGGCCACCCTCGCCGACGTCCCGGCGAAGTCCGCCGAGTCGGTGGCGCTGGCGAAGGGGCTGCGCGCGGCCGGCTTCGTGTTCGTCGGCCCGACCACCGCCTACGCGCTCATGCAGGCCTGCGGTCTCGTCGACGATCACCTGGCGGACTGCTGGGTGCCGCACGTGCCCGAGTAACCACATCTCGGGGTGGGGTCGGCCCGGGTCGGATCAGGTGGGGAAGCCGGCGAGGACGTCGGCGGAGGCGGACAGCCCGAGGCGGGTCGCGCCGGCCTCGATCATGGCCATCGCCTTCTCCGCCGTCCGGATGCCACCGGAGGCCTTGATCCCGAGGCGTCCCCCCACCGCTTCGGCCATCGCCCGCACCGCCCGCACGCTGGCTCCCCCGGCCGGGTGGAATCCGGTCGACGTCTTGACGAACTCGGCCCCGCCGGCCTCCGCCGCCCGGCAGGCCGCGATGATGTTCGCATCGGGCAGCAGCGCCGTCTCCAGGATCACCTTGAGGATCACGTGCGGCGGCACCGACAGGCGGACCTCGGAGATCTCGGTCTCGATCGCCCGCCAGTTCTCGTCCATCGCGTTGGCGATGTCGATGACCATGTCGATCTCGGTCGCGCCGTCCGCGACGGCCCGACGGGCCTCCTCGGCCTTGATGACGGTGAGATGCGTGCCGTGCGGAAAACCGATCACCGAGGCGACGGCGAAGGCGGGCTCGGCTTCGCGGCTGCCGCGGTACGTGCTCGCCGCGGCGAGGTAGACGTGGGTCGGGGCCACACAGACCGCGCCGACGCCCAGCTTGGCGGCCTCGGCGCACAGCGCGAGCACCTCCTCGTCGGTCGCGGCCGGGGCCAGCAGCGTGTGGTCGATCAGCCGGGCGACCTCGGCCCGCCGCAGGGTGGGCCGGGCGCCCTCGGCCGAGGTGGGGGAGCCGTCCCCCGGTTCCTCGGCGGGACGGTCGGGTCCGGCGGGATCGGTTGTCATACGTTGCATCATTGCCGATCCCGTCCCGCGCTCGAGGAGTCAGTCCGTGCATCTGCACGTCGTGGACCATCCCCTGGCGGCCTCGTCGCTCACCGTGCTCCGTGACGAGCGCACGCCGCGCTCCCGTTTCCGGCCGACCCTGCACGACCTCGCCACGATGCTGGTCTACGAGGCGACGCGGGCGCTGCCGACCATGNCCGTGACGGTGACGACGCCGCTGGCGACGACGACCGGGGTGCGGCTGGCCGCCGAGGTGGTCCTCGCCCCGGTGCTGCGCGCCGGCCTCGGCATGCTGCCCGCGGCGCTCGACCTGCTCCCCGACGCCCACACCGCCTTCATCGGCCTGGCCCGGGACGAGACCACGCACCGACCCGCCGTCTACCTGGAGGCGGTGCCCGCCGACCTGACCGGCCGGCCCGTGCTGCTGCTCGACCCGATGCTCGCCACCGGCGGTTCGGCGTTGCACTGCCTGCGGCTGCTGCTCGACCGCGGGGCGCGGGGCATCACGGTCGTCGCGGTCGTCGCGGCGCCGGAGGGGCTGGCGGCGCTGGAGTCCGGCCTGCCGGCCGCGGCGGCGGCGGAACTGACGGTGGTGACCGCGGCCGTCGACGAGCGGTTGAACGACACCGCCTACATCGTCCCCGGGCTCGGCGACGCCGGCGACCGGATCTACGGCGAGATGTGAGGCGCTGTCGGCGGTCGGCCTGGGAGCGCGATGCGCGGTCCGGCGGTTATCCGAGGCGGGCGATCAGATCATCGATGGCAACGGTCAGCTCGGCCAGCCGGGACCGGGCCCGCTCGCGGGCCGCCGCGACGGCGGTGGCCGCGCCGGCCGCCACCGGCTCGACAACCTCGAGATACACCTTCAGCTTCGGTTCGGTCCCGCTCGGCCGGAAGGTCACCCGGTCGTCGCCGAGGAACAGGACGAAGACATCGGCCGCCGGCAGGACGCCGGCCGCCGGCAGGACGCCCTCCGCCGGCAGGACGCCGTCGCTGAGCAGGTCGCGCCGGCCCGTCACCGCGCGGTCCGCGAGCCGCGGCGGGGGCTGCGAGCGCAGCCTCCGCATCGCCGTGGCGATCCGGGTGACGTCGGTGAAGCGGACCGAGCGCTGCCCGGTCTCGTGCACGCCGATCCGCGCCGCCAGCTCGTCGAGAAGATCCAGCAGGGTCCGGCCGCGCCGCTTCGCGGCGGTGGCGATCAGCGCGACGGCCAGCGCCGCGGTGATGCCATCCTTGTCCCGCACCAGATCCGGGACGAGGGCGTAGCCGAGCGCCTCCTCGTAACCGAAGACGAGCTCCGGATCCGCTCGCATGATCCACTTGAAGCCGGTGAGCGTCTCGCGGTAGGTGACACCGGCGCACCGCGCCAGCGCGCGCAGGCCGGACGAGCTGACCAGGGTGGTCGCCACCGGGCCGGGCCGGCGGCGGAGCACCTGATCGGCGAGGAGCAGGCCGATCTCGTCGCCGGTGAGCAGCCGTCCGCCCACCGCGACGGCGCAGCGGTCCGCGTCGGGGTCGGTCGCCAGCACCAGATCCGCGCCGATGCGTTCACCGAGAGCCAGCGCCCGGTCCATCGCGCCCGCCTCCTCCGGATTCGGCCAGGGGACGGTCGGGAAGTCCGGATCGGGCGCGGCCTGCTCGTCGACGAGTGTGGCAGCCGCGAGCCCGGCGGCGGCGAAGACGGCGGCGAGGGTCTGGGCGCCGACCCCGTGCAGCGGGGTGTACGCGACGATCGCCTGCACGGGTTCGGGCTCACCCGGGTCGGCCGTCGGCGCCGAGTCGGCCGTCGGTGCCAGGTCGAGGACCGCCGCCACGGCGGCGTGGACGTAGTCCTCGACGATCCGTCCGTCGAGCCGGCGCCAGGTCTCGGCCAGCGGGATCGCGGCGGCCGGACCGGCGGCGGCGATGCGCCGTTCGATGTCGGCGTCGGCAGGGGCGACGAGTTGCGCGCCGCGTCCCGGGTCCGGTTCGGCGCCGCCCAGGTACACCTTGTAGCCGTTGTCGGCGGCCGGATTGTGGCTGGCGGTGACCATCACACCGGCGTCGGCCCGCAGGTGACGCACGGCGAAGGCCAGTACCGGTGTGGGCAGCGGCCCGGGCAGGACCAGGGCCCGCAACCCGGCCCCGGCGACGACCCGCGCGCTGTCCAACGCGAACGCCTCGCTGCGGTGCCGGGCGTCATAGCCGATGACGACCAGGGCAGCCGCGGCCGGGTTGCCGCCCCCCGCCCCCGGCCCCGAGCCCGTCGCCGCCCCTGAGCCCGCCGCCGTGGCACGCAGCCAGGCGGCCAGGCCTGCGGCGGCCCGGCGCACCACGGCCGTGTTCATTCCGCCGGGCCCGGCGCGCAGCGGCCCGCGCAGCCCCGCCGTCCCGAACCGCAATGGCGCCCGAAACCGGTCGTCGAGTTCGTCGAGCGCCGCCGGGTCGCGGACGGCCTCGGCGCACAGCCGGGTCAACTCGGCCCGGTCCGCGGCGTCCGGGTCGTCGGCGAGCCAGGCCCGGACCCGTCCGGCCAGCGGATCGGGCAACTCCGGCGGCAGGGCGGTGGCCGGCACCGTCACGATCTCGCCGTCCCTAGAGGCGGGCGGCGACGTCGGCGAGCAGGACCCCCATGCGCTCCGCCGCAGCCGCCCCGGCGGCCAGCACCTCCAGGTGGTTCAGCGGCTCCCCGGTCATGCCCGCCGCGAGGTTGGTCACCAGCGACACGCCCAACACCTCGGCGCCGGCGGCCCGGGCGGCGATCGTCTCGTGCACCGTCGACATGCCCACCAGGTCGGCGCCCAGCACCCGCAGCATCCTGATCTCCGCGGGCGTCTCGAAGTGTGGTCCGGGCAGGCCGGCGTAGACGCCCTCGGTCAGCGACGGGTCGACCTCGCGGGCCAGGGCGCGCAGCCGTGGCGAGTAGGCGTCGGTCAGATCGGTGAAGGCGGGTCCCACCAGCGGTGACCGCCCGGTGAGGTTGAGATGGTCGGCGATGAGGACCGGCTGGCCGATGGTCATGTCGGCGCGCAGCCCGCCGGCCGCGTTCGTCAGCACGATCGTCGACGCGCCCGCGGCGCAGGCCAGCCGCACTGCGTGCACCACCCGCGACAGTCCGTGGCCCTCGTACGCATGTACCCGGCCCAGGTAGACGAGCATCCGGCGGCCGTCGAGGCGCAGCGAGTGGGCGACCGCCCGATGACCGGGCACCTCGGTGCCCGGGGGGAAGCCCCCGAGCTCGGCGAAGGTGACCTCGGTGACCTTCTCCGCCCGCCGCGCGAGCACGTCCGCGGCCGGGCGCCACCCCGAGCCCAGCAGAATCGCCACGTCGTGCCGCCCGGCCCCGGTCAGCTCCGCCAGCCGCGCGGCCGAGGCCGCCGCGTTCGGTTCCTCCGCCTGCTCCCGCACCCGGCGACTGTACGGGGTGCGTGGGGGAGACTGGCCTCCGTGCCCCTGTTGCCGTCCCACCGCCGGCTCCCGTCCGTGCCGCTGGAGTCCGGTGAGTTCACCGAGGTCGTGTTGCGTGGACGGCTGACCGACCCCGGCGGGCCGGGGCGGCTGACGTCGAAGGTGGAGACCTTCGTCGGCCACCGGGTCGGCGCCTCCCGGTGGATCGTGCTCACCGACAGGCGGCTCCTCGTCGTCGCGCCGTTCCCGCGAGAGGGCGACTGGTTCGACGTCGTGTTCGACCGTCGCGAGGTGAGCGCCTCCCGCGGGGTCAAGCATGGCGACGTCATCACGGTGGAACTCAGCACGCCCCGCGGACGCCAGGTCCTGCGCGTCCCGGCTCGGCTGCGGACCGAGGCCGGCCGCTTCATCCGCGCGCTGCGTCGCTAGTCGGTGGTTGCGCGTGCCGGACGACCGGGACCACCTTCTCGCGTGGGTGCGCGACCTGACGCGAGGCGCGGCGGCCTGACCGGACCGTGGCGACGCAGCGGCCGATAGGGTCGGGACGGGATCCCGCGGCGGGCGTGACGATATCGCCACAGCACAGGCGTGACACCGCGCCCGGTGGGCCGAACCGGACAGCGATGGGAACAACGGACCGATGACTACAACCCAGCCGGCCACCGGCAAGCTACCGATCCCGGAGCCGGGGGTCTCCGCGGCCAGTGGGCAGCGTACGGCCATGCGCACCCACCTGTGCGCTGACCTGCGGGCGGATCACGTCGGCCGGACCGTGTCGGTGTGCGGCTGGGTGGCGCACCGCCGCCAGCACGGGCAGTCGCTGACCTTCGTCGACCTGCGAGACCACTCCGGCCTCCTCCAGGTCGTCGTCGACGGATCCGTCGACGTCCGCTCCGAGTACGTGCTGCGCGTCACCGGCACGGTGGCCATCCGGCCGGAGGGCACGGCGAACCCGGCGCTGGCGACCGGGGAGGTCGAGCTGCGCGACTGCGCGGTCGAGGTCCTGTCGGTCGCCACCCCGCCGCCGTTCCCCCTCGACGACCGGGCCGACGCCGTCGACGAGTCCACCCGGCTGGCCTACCGCTACCTCGACCTGCGCCGGGAGCGGATGCAGCGCAACCTGCGGACGCGCTCCGCGGTGCTGGGCGCGATGCGCACCGTCCTGGCGCCACTCGACTTCGTCGAGGTGGAGACGCCGCTGCTGATGCCGTCGACGCCGGAGGGCGCCCGGGAGTTCATCGTCCCGTCCCGGCAGTTCCCGGGGAGCTTCTACGCCCTGCCGCAGTCGCCGCAGTTGTTCAAGCAGTTGCTCATGGTGGGCGGGACCGACCGCTACTTCCAGTTCGCGCGTTGCCTGCGGGACGAGGACCTGCGCGCCGACCGGCAGTACGAGTTCACCCAGCTCGACCTCGAGATGAGCTTCGTCGACCAGGACGACGTGCTCGACGTGATCTCCGCCGCGGTGCTGGCCGCGGCGCGGGCGGTGCGGACCGACGCCGTGCCGCCGATCGAACGGATCACCTGGCACGAGTCGATGAACCGCTTCGGTGTCGACAAGCCGGACCTGCGGTTCGACCTGGAGCTCGTCGAGCTCACCGCGATCTTCGCCGGCAGCGGCTTCAAGGCGTTCGCCGGCGCCGAGGCGATCAAGGGCATCCGGGTGCCCGGTGGCTCGGCCGCGCACAACCGGCGCCGACTGGACGATCTCACCACGCGGGCCAAGTCGCTGGGGGCCAAGGGCCTGGTGTGGATGCGGGTGGGCGCCGGTGGCGCGCTGGAGTCGCCGGTGGCGAAGTTCCTCTCGGCGGACGAACTCGCCGGGATCGTCGCCGCGACCGACGCCGTCGAGGGCGACCTGCTGCTGCTGGTCGCCGACGAGTGGGCGACCACCTGCGAGGTGCTCGGGCAGCTCCGCAACGACCTTGGCCGCCCGCCGGCCGGGCAGGGGCCGCTGCGGTTCGTGTGGGTGGTGGACTTCCCGCTGTTCGTCGGCATCGACCCGGCCACCGGGCGGCCGAAGCCCGGGCACCACCCCTTCACCCGCCCGCATCCCGACGACATCGCGAAGCTCGAGAGCGAACCGCTCGCGGTGCGCAGCCGCGCCTACGATCTGGTGCTCAACGGCTGGGAACTCGGGTCCGGTTCGATCCGGATCCACGAGAGCGCCCTGCAGCAGCGCATCTTCGGCCTGCTCGGGATCACCCCCGAGGAGGCGAACGCACGGTTCGGCTTCTTCCTCACCCCCTTCGGCTACGGCGCGCCGCCGCACGGCGGTTTCGCGGTCGGCATCGACCGGTTGGTCGCCATCCTGGCGGGTGAGGAGAACATCCGTGAGGTCATCGCCTTCCCGAAGACCCAGTCCGGTCTCGACCCCCTGACCGGGGCTCCCACCCAGGTGACTGACCGTCAGCTTCGTGAGCTGGGCGTACGGGTGATTGCCCCGGCCACCCCGGCCACCCCGGCCACCCCGGGCGGTGATCGGGGGTAGGAACGGCTCGAATGGGTAATCAGCTCCTGCTGTCCGTGAGCCGAGCGGAACGGTGACGGCTGCCCGACACCGGCATCGGCCCCGATCCGAGGAGCCCAGGTGCAGATTCCCTTCTCGTCCTCGACGAGCTCCAGTCTCGGCATCGAGTGGGAACTGCAGCTCGTCGACCAACAGTCCCGCGAGCTGCGCGGGGAGGCCACCGTCATCCTCGACGAGCTGCGGGCGAAGGCCGGCGAGCGGGAGGCGGCGAAGGCGAAGCACGAGCTGTTCGAGTCGACCGTCGAGGTCATCACCGGAGTCTGCGGATCGGTGGGGGAGGCGACCGCCGACCTGGCCGGCACGGTGTCGCTGCTGCGCGACCTGGCGGAGCGGCGCGGGGTCGGCCTGATGTGCAGCGGTACCCACCCCATCAGTGACTACGCCGGGCAGCGCATCACCGACGACAACCGGTACTCGCGGCTGGTCAGCCAGATGCAGTGGCTGGCCCGCCGGCTGCTCATCTTCGGCGTCCACGTCCACGTCGGGGTCCGGTCCCCGGACAAGGCCATGCCGATCATGAACGCCCTGATGGTGTACATCCCGCATTTCCTCGCCCTGTCCGCGTCGTCGCCGTTCTGGCTGGGCGGGGACACGGGCCTGGCCTCGTCGCGATCCCAGGTGTTCGCCAGCCTGCCCACCGCGGGCCTGCCCTACCCGCTGGAGGACTGGCCGCGGTTCGAGTCCTTCATGGAGACGCTCATCGCGGCGGGGACGATCGAGACGATCCGGGAGGTCTGGTGGGACATCCGGCCACATCCCAACTTCGGCACCGTCGAACTGCGGATCTGTGACGGGCTGCCGACGCTGCTGGAGGTCGGGGCCGTTGCCGCCCTCGCGCAGTGCCTCGTCGACCGGATGAACACCCAGATCGACCGCGGGTACCGGCTTCCCACGCCGCAGCGGTGGCTGGTGCAGGAGAACAAGTGGCGGGCGGCCCGTTACGGCCTCGACGCGCAGATCCTGATCGACGGTCGCGGCGGGGTGCGGTCGGTCCGCGACGACCTCGTGGACCTCGTGGAGGATCTGCTCCCGGTCGCCCACCGGCTGGGCTGCGCGCAGCAGCTCGCCGACGTCCTGGTGATCCTCGAGACCGGGGCGAGCTACACCCGGCAGCGGGCGGTGGCCCGGCGGGCCGATGGAGATCTCACCCGAGTCGTCGATACCCTGCTGGAAGAGATGAATACCGGCCGTCCGGTCGTTGACCGCTAGGTGCGTCGGCGCGGCCCCGACGGCCCGGTATCCGCACACGGCGCGCGTCAGGGCCCGCGCGACGCCCGCAGGGAGGAGCCCGGCCGGCAGATGGAGGCCAACGAGACCGCGGCGGTCGCCCGCTGGGTGACCGCGCATGAATCCGAGCTGGTCGCGTTGCGCCGTGACCTGCACGCCCATCCCGAGCTCGGCCGGCAGGAACAGCGTACGGCCGGGCAGGTGGAGGCGAGGCTGCGCGCCGCGGGGTTGTCCCCGCAGCGGTTGCCGGACGTGCCCGGGCTGTGGTGTGACATCGGGGTCGGGGCGGACCGCGATCCGGCGGCCCCGGTGGTGGTCGTCCGGGCCGACCTGGACGCGCTTCCGCTGCCGGACGTCAAGGACGTCGCGTACCGCTCGACGGTGCCAGGCGTGGCCCACGCCTGCGGGCATGACGTGCACACCACCGTGGTGTTGGGCGTCGGTCTGGCCCTCGCCGAGTACACGCGCACGACCGCGCTGCCGGGCACCGTGCGTCTCGTCTTCCAGCCGGCCGAGGAGCTCATGCCCGGCGGGGCCCTGGACGTGATCGACGCCGGCGTGCTGAAGCCCGCCTCGGCGGCGATCGCCGTGCACTGCGATCCCGCGCTGGACGTGGGCACCATCGGGCTGCGAACCGGGCCGATCACCTCCGCGGCCGACGCCATCGAGATCACGATGGCGGGGCCGGGTGGCCACACCTCGCGACCGCAGAACACGGTCGACCTGGTGTATGCCCTCGCCCGGCTGGCTGCCGACATGCCGGCCGCGCTCGGCCGGCTGGTCGATCCACGGTCGGCGTTGTCCCTCGTCTGGGGGCAGGTGCAGGCCGGCACCGTCGCCAACGCCATCCCCCGTACCGGGCAGCTACGCGGGACCATCCGCACGCTGTCCCGGGAGACCTGGGAGTCCGTTCCCGCCCTCGTGACCCGGGTCGCCGAGCAGCTCGTCGCCCCCTACGGCGCGCAGATCGTGGTCGACTACCGGCGCGGTGTGCCTCCCGTCGTCAACAGCGCGGACGTCGTCGACGTGTTCCAGAGCGTCGTCGACCGCACCCTCGGCCACGGCGCGTCCACCACCGTCGCCCAGTCCCTGGGCGGGGAGGATTTCGGCTGGTATCTCAACCACGTGCCCGGCGCGCTGGCCCGGTTGGGTACCCGCGTTCCGGGGGGCCCCACCTACGATCTTCACCAGGGTGCCTTCGACGTCGACGAGCGCGCTGTCGGCATCGGGGTGCGGCTGCTGGCCGGCGCCGCCCTGGAGCTGCTACGCCGCCCACCGGCCTCCTCCTGACCGCGCTCTGCCGGCTAGGCCGTCGGCCGGGAGCGGAGCTCCTTGACGTAGTCGGCGGGAGCCCCTGCCTTCTCGGCGGAATCGGCGATCATGTCGAGGTACCACCGGGAGGGCAGGCCACCCTCGTAGGAGTTCAGCACATAGGTCCAGGCGAGAGCCTCGCCGTCCAGAGTGGACACCCTGACGCGGATGCGGGTGTACAGGCCGGTGTCCGCGCCCTCCCACACGTCGAGCCGCTCCAGGTCATAGCGGTCGAGGTCGTACAGCAGCACGTACGCATGGCTGCCGGGGGACTCGACGATCGTGGCCAGCGCCCCGTCCCAGCCCACGTTCTCACCGCCGAAGGTCAGGCGCCAACCGTTGATCCATCCAGTGCCGGTGACGGGCGAGTGGGGGGCCCGCTCCTTCATCTGCGCCGGGTCGAGATTGCCGGCGTACGCCGCGTACAAGGTCATCGTCGTCTCTCGGGGTGACGGTGCGTGGCTATAGCTGCTATTTCCGTTTCAAAGTCGGAAGAAGGGTGTCTCGTGGACTTCGCGCCTGTCGGCATCCGCCTGTGATCCTACGGAGCTCTCCGCACCGGGAGGAGCGCAGCCGTCGGGGCGGGGGAAGATGAAAGGAGAAGATGTCGGATCGGGAGGGCACGTGACGCGCATCGTCATTCTCGGTGGAGGGCCTGGCGGCTATGAAGCGGCGCTCGTGGCAGCGTCGCTGGGCGCGACGGTCACGGTCATCGACTCGGATGGGATCGGCGGCGCCTGTGTGCTCACCGACTGTGTTCCTTCCAAGACGCTGATCGCGACGTCGGAGACTATGACCAATCTCGCACTGGCGCCGGGGCTCGGTATCCGCCCGCACGGACTTGGTGCGGGGACCGAACCGGTGCTGCCCGCGGTGGCGTGGGGCATGCNAAGCGGCCTGGACGCGGGTGTCCCCCCGCTCACGCCGCCGGAGGTCGTCAGCGTCGATCCGGAACAGGTGTACGAAAGGGTCCGGGAACTCGCCAAGGCGCAGTCCCTGGACATCGAACGCCGCCTCGAGCGGGAAAGGGTCGAAGTGGTGCACGCGGCCGGCCGGCTGGTCGGGCCGCATGCGATCGAGACGAACACCGGTGAGACCTTCGTGGGCGACGTGATTCTTATCGCAACGGGGGCGAGCCCACGGGATCTTCCGACCGCCCGCCCGGACGGTGAACGCATCCTCACCTGGCGCCATCTCTACGATCTCAAGGAGATTCCGGAGCATCTGGTCGTCGTCGGCTCCGGCGTCACCGGCGCCGAGTTCGCCAGCGCCTACCGGGCGATGGGCGCCGAGGTCACCCTCGTCTCGTCCCGCGAACGGGTCCTGCCCGGCGAGGACCCGGACGCGGCGCGCGTCATCGAGGATGTGTTCGTGCGGCGCGGCATCGAGGTGCTCAACCGCTCGCGCGCCGCCTCGGTCCGCCGCATCGGCGACGGCGTGATCGTTGAGCTCACCGACGGCCGCACCGTCACGGGAAGCCACGCTCTGATGGCAGTCGGGTCCGTTCCCCGCACGAAGGGGCTCGGCCTGACCGATGTCGGTGTTCGCCTCGGTCCCGGCGGGCACGTGAACGTCGATCGAATGTCGCGCACATCCGTGCCCGGCGTGTATGCGGCAGGCGACTGCACCGGCGTTCTGCCGCTCGCGTCGGTAGCCGCGATGCAGGGCCGGATAGCAATGTGGCATGCCCTCGGGGAGGCAGTGAGCCCGCTGCGACTCGGGACCGTCTCCTCCAACATCTTCACCGAGCCGGAGATCGCCACGGTCGGAGTCACCCAGGTGATGAAGGACACGGGTGCCGTCGCGGCAGAGGTGACCACTGTGCCACTCTCGCGTAATCCTCGCGCGAAGATGATGGGGATCGAGGACGGTTTCGTCAAACTGTTCTGCCGGCCGGGTAGCGGCAGTGTCCTCGGTGGTGTGATTGTCGCCCCGCGCGCGTCGGAGCTCATCCTTTCTGTCTCGCTAGCGGTCGAACATGGTCTCACCGTCGACCAGATCGCACATACCTTCTCCATCTACCCCTCGTTGTCCGGCTCGATCACCGAGGCCGCCAGGGTTCTGCGTCCTCGGGACTTCTTCGCGGGCTTCGACAGCGCAGGGTGAAACCGACCTCGGCCGGCGTCGACCTTCGGTGGAGTGATGGCCGCGGCGGCTCCGGCCGGCGCGTCATCGGCCGGCGCGTCACCGGCCTGCGTCAGCCGTGCTTCCGGCGAGCTACCCGTGGCAGGTGGCGCAGTGTATTCGTTTGCTGAATTCTGGAAGGCGAATGATCCGGGCGGAGGATCCGGCGGGGCAAAGGACGCTGATGCCCCGGATCCGGCTGCCGCGGCTGCGGCTGCGGGCGTGCCGAGGCCGGCATACTGGAATCGCCGTTCGTGCCCTGGGTGGCGGATCTCGACGCGAGTGACTGCCTACGGCTCGACGTACAGATCGCGCGGGAGATCGCGCGCTGGGAGGCCGCCCGGCTGGTCATCCGGGCGAGCCCGGAAGGGCGCACATATCAGGTCGGCCCGGAGCGCCATGACCAGGAATGATCAGTTGCGGGCGCCGATCAGGCGGGGGACCGAGCGGCGTCGATGGCTACTCGTCATCTTCGTCATCGTGCGGCGGAAACACCGGTGGGAAGCCGTGTTGCTCCAGCCGCCGGTTCCGGAAGAATCCGCTGGTGGCGAAGCCCAGCCCCGCCCCGGCGACCAGGAGGAACGCAACCGTCGCCGCGCGGACGACCGCCCCGCCCGGAAGCAGGGCGAAGATCACGGCAAACGGCAGCATCAGAACGAAGGGGCGTGCCGCCTGCCGCATCCGCCAACCAGGGCCGGTCAGATCCCGGGAGATCCACGCGTTGTAGGTGGGAGGAAGCGTCCCACCGAGGAGATAGTGGACACGGCCCGTCAGCGGTGGCTGTTGCGCCACCGCCGGCGGCGCTGCCGTCCCCGTGTCCTGTCCGCGCACCGTTGCGCTGTCTTCACCGCCGTCCATACCCGCAGCTTACGAAGTCGACGGCCGGCAGGAAGACAGCCGACGGGCGGAGAGCCAGATCAGTCCTTGATCTCACAGAGGACGGCACCACTTGTGACCACCGCACCTACGGCAGCGGCCAGACCGGTGACAGTGCCGCCGCGGTGAGCGTTGATCGGCTGCTCCATCTTCATCGCTTCCAGCACGATGATGAGGTCGCCGGCGGCGACCGTGTCGCCGTCGGCGACAGCAACCTTCACGATGGTGCCCTGCATGGGACTGGTCAGGGCGTCACCGGTCACCTTGGCGGCCGCCGCGCCGCGGGCCGACCGTTTGGGCGCGGCGCCACGCGACGCGGTCGACGTCGAGGTGGCGCCGAGCCCGGCCGGCAGCACGACCTCGAGACGCTTGCCGCCCACCTCGACGATGACCGCCTCCCGCGGCTCGGGGGTGGTGTCGGCGTCCGTGCCGCCGCTGAAGGCGGGGATGGTGTTGTCGAACTCGGTCTCGATCCAACGGTTGTGGATGCGGAACGGCTCCGCGGCGTCGTCGGGAGCGAAGGCCGGGTCCCGCACGACCGCACGATGGAACGGCAGCGCCGTGGCCATGCCGTCGACAACCATCTCGTCCAGCGCGCGCCGGGCACGCTCCAGCGCCTCCTGGCGGGTGGCGCCGGTGACGATGAGCTTGGCGAGCAGGGAGTCGAAGGCGCCCCCGATCACGCTGCCGCTCTCGACTCCGGAGTCGAGGCGCACGCCCGGACNGGCCGGTGAGACGAACGTGGTCACCGTTCCCGGAGCAGGAAGGAAGTTGCGGCCCGGGTCCTCACCGTTGATCCGGAACTCGATGGCGTGGCCGCGGGGAGCGGGGTCGGTGAAGTCGAGTGCCTCACCCTCCGCGATCCGGAACTGCGCGCGGACGAGGTCCACGCCGGACACCTCTTCGGTCACCGGGTGCTCGACCTGGAGCCGGGTGTTCACCTCGAGGAAGCTGATCATGCCGTCGCGGGCGACCAGGAATTCCACGGTCCCGGCGCCGACGTAGCCGGCCTTCTTGCAGATCGCCTTGGACGCCTCGTAGAGGGAGGTGAGCTGCTCCGCGGAGAGGAACGGCGCCGGCGCCTCCTCGACGAGCTTCTGGTACCGCCGCTGCAGCGAGCAGTCACGGGTGCCGACGACGACGACGTTGCCGTGGCTGTCCGCGAGGACCTGCGTCTCCACGTGCCGGGGCTGGTCGAGGTAACGCTCCACGAAGCATTCGCCCCGGCCGAAGGCGGCGACCGCCTCCCGGACCGCGCTGTCGAACAGTTCGGGCAGTTCCTCCGTGGTCCAGGCGACCTTGAGCCCGCGGCCACCGCCGCCGAACGCGGCCTTGATGGCGACCGGCAGGCCGTACTGCTCGGCGAAGGCGACGACTTCATCGACGCCGGCGACGGGATCCGCGGTGCCCGGTGCGAGCGGCGCGCCGACGGCCAGCGCGATGTGGCGGGCCGCGGTCTTGTCCCCGAGGCGGCGAATGGCTTCGGGCGGCGGACCGATCCAGGTGAGGCCGGCACCGATCACAGCCTCGGCGAAATCCGCGTTCTCCGAGAGGAAGCCATAACCAGGATGAACCGCATCGGCCCCGGACGACTTGCAGGCATCGAGTATCTTGTCGATGCGTAGATAGGAGTCGCCAGGGGTCGTACCACCCAGCGCGAATGCCTCGTCGGCGACGCGCACGTGCAGTGCGTCGATGTCCGGTTCGGCGTATACTGCGACGCTCGTGTATCCGGCGTCGCGGCATGCACGGGCCACCCGAACCGCAATCTCTCCCCGGTTAGCAATGAGGATCTTACGCACGTTGCTCCCGTCCTCGTCCGGCCTGCCTGAAGTCTAGGCGAGTCGGGCCGCACAGTTCGCTCTCGTTGTGCCCGGATGTGATGCCACAGACATCCCGGCGTCATCTATCTGTTCGGTTACCAGCCAGCCCGGGTGCGTACACCCGGGCTCATCCCGGAGCGTCGCCACGAACCCGCTCCGGTGGCGAGTGGGCGACGCAGTGCCTGAGTGGGATCCGCCCAGGCCGAGCGGACGGGAGACGGACTTTCCACCGGGACCGCGCGGGCTGCCAGAAGCGCGACCACCGCGGCAATCTCTTCGGGTGTCGCGTTCCCACGGATCAAACGCAGTCGGGGCGGGCTGGCCTGTCCGTCGTCGTCCTGGGTCACGGTCCTCTCCTCACTCGACTTCCGGCCACGCGCCGTGCGCGGCCTGCCGTCCATCGTCGTCCCTCGTCGCTCGTCGCGTCGCTCGTCCAGCGGGTGCGCACGTGGGAAGCGGACCGACTGCGTGCCGGCGAGAGTCCGGGGCCGAACTACAGCGGGATGTTGCCGTGCTTCTTCGGCGGCAGGGACTCGCGCTTGGTACGCAGCAGGCGCAGGGCCCGAATGATCTCTCGGCGAGTCTCGGACGGGTTGATCACCGCGTCGAGGTACCCACGTTCCGCCGCGATGTACGGAGTCGCGAAGTGATCGTTGTAGTCCTGGATGAGCTCCGCCCGGCGGCTTTCCGGGGACTCGGCCTTGGCCAGGTCGCGCCGGTAGATGATGTTCACAGCCCCGCGGGCACCCATGACGGCGATCTCGGCGGTCGGCCAGGCGAGGTTGATGTCGGCCCGTAGATGCTTCGACCCCATCACGTCGTACGCGCCGCCATACGCCTTCCGGGTAATGACGGTGACCTTGGGAACGGTCGCCTCGGCGTAGGCATAGATCAGCTTGGCGCCTCGACGGATGATCCCGTTCCATTCCTGGGAGGTACCGGGCAGGAAGCCGGGCACGTCGACCAGGGTCAGCACCGGGATGTTGAAGGCGTCGCAGGTCCGGACGAAACGGGCGGCCTTCTCGCTGGCGTCGATGTCGAGGGTGCCGGCGAACTGCATCGGCTGGTTCGCCACGACCCCGACCGATCGGCCGTCCACCCGCCCGAAGCCGACGATCAGGTTCTGGGCGAACTGAGCGTGGACCTCGAGGAAGTCCCCGTCGTCGACCAGACGCTCGATGATCTGGTGCATGTCGTACGGGGTGTTCGGAGAGTCCGGGATGAAGGTGTCGAGCTCGGGATCGATCTCGGCGGCCGGATCGTCCACCTCGTCGTAGCTCGGGGCGTCGTCGAGGTTGTTCGACGGCAGGAACGACAGCAGCGCCCGCGCGAGCTCCAGGCACTCCGTCTCGTCGGCGGCCTGGAAGTGCGCGACTCCGCTGCGTGAGTTGTGGGTGGCGGCGCCACCCAGCTCCTCCATCCCGACGTCCTCGCCGGTGACCTCTTTGATGACGTCCGGGCCGGTGATGAACATGTGGCTGGTCTGGTCGACCATCAGCGTGAAGTCCGTGATCGCCGGGGAGTACACGGCGCCGCCGGCGCACGGGCCCATGATCAGAGAAAGCTGTGGGACGACGCCCGAGGCCATGACGTTCCGATAGAAGATCTCGCCGTAGAGGCCGAGCGAGACGACGCCCTCCTGGATGCGAGCCCCGCCGGAGTCGTTGATGCCGACGACCGGGCAGCCGGTCTTCAGCGCCAGATCCATGATCTTGACGATCTTCTCGCCGAAGACCTCGCCGAGGCTCCCCCCGAAGACCGTGAAGTCCTGGCTGAACACGCAGATCTGGCGGCCGTCGACCGTGCCGTACCCGGTCACCACGCCGTCGCCGTACGGACGGTTGGCCTGGACGCCGAAGTCGTGCGCCCGGTGCCGCGCGAACGCGTCGGTCTCCACGAACGAGCCCGGGTCGAGGAAGGCCTCGATCCGCTCACGCGCGGTCATCTTGCCCTTGGCGTGCTGGGCGTCTACCGCCCGCTGAGACCCGGCATGGACCGCGTCTTCGTTCACGCGCCGCAGTTGAGCAAGTCGCCCTGCGGTGGTGTGCGGGTCGGGAGCAGAATCCTCGGCGGACGCGGGAAGAGCCATAGGCCGCAGCGTACGACCCCTGTGGGCTCACGTGCGCGACTGTTGTGGAGTTGATCTCATCGATTCGCCGGAATCTGGGGCTCGCCTCCGGTGGGCCGTATCGAAGGTCACAGCACCCCACTTCTGGTACCCCCGGTCGGGTAGTCGGAGCGCCCAGCACGTCGTCGCACTGGCCGACTCGTGGCATCCGGCGCAGATCGGACGGAGTGAGCTTCGTCTCGCATCGTCCGGACCACAGTGGTGCCGATGCGCGCCCGGCGCCTGCGCGAGCGGGGCGGACCGCTCTGGCAGGCTGTCTGGCGTGAGCTCGACGCCGGACTCCGCTTCCGCGCAACCGCCCCAGAATTCAGCCGTGCCAGCCGTCGATGCCTTCCGAGGCCGGTCACCGAGCTCGGCTGGCGACCGGGGTCCCCTCGATGCCGCGCGGCTGACGGCCGCCGCGGNGGCGGCCGGGCTGGACCTGACCGTGATCCAGGAGATCGACTCGACCAACGCGGCCCTGGCCCGGATCGCGCGGGGGGAGACCAGCGATCCGGCTCTGGTCGGGCTCTCGCGGCAGTGGCGCGAGAGCCCGGGGCCCGGCCTCGCCCCCCTCGGTCGCGCCCCCCTCGGTCGCGCCCCCCTCGGTCGCGGTCTGGTCCTCGCCGCGGAACGGCAGACCGCCGGGCGTGGGCGTCTCGACCGCTCCTGGGTGTCCCGACCAGGCGCCGGTCTGACCGTCTCCCTGCTCATCCGGCCGCGGACCGCGGTTTCCCGGCTCGGCTGGCTGCCGATGGTCGTCGGGACGTCGCTGGTTTCCACGGTCCGAGCCGTCGCCGGAGTGCCCGCCGTTCTCAAGTGGCCCAACGACGTCCTGGCCGAGGGCGGGAAGCTTGCCGGCATTCTGGTGGAGGTCGTTCCGGTGCCGGCGTCCGCGCCCTCGGTGGTCATCGGATTCGGGCTCAACGTCAACGCGGAACCGGACGAGTTGCCCGACCGGTCCACGAGCCTGCTGCTCACCGGCGCACACCCGGCCGCCCTGGACCGGACCGAGCTACTCGCGCGGATCCTCGACGGGCTCGTCAACGCGCTCGCCGCCTGGGAGGCCGATCCCCAGGCGGCCCGCGCCGCCTACCTGGCGGTGTGCGCGACGATCGGCCGGGAGGTCCGCGTCGAGCTCCCGGACGGCTCGGCCGACACCGGCAGGGCAACGGATGTCGATCTCGAGGGACGGCTTGTGGTGGCCGGTCGTGCTTACAGCNCCGGGGACGTCGTCCACCTGCGGTGACCGGCGAGGAGGGCGTGTTCCGACCGCCTGCCGACGGCCGGTGACGGACCCGGGTGTGGCCTGTCGGTGCCGGATGCGACGATCGTCACCGTGGCGTTCCCCGACGACATCCTCACCCAGGACGAAGAGGTTGTCCTGCATCTGCACCCGCACTGGGTCAGCCTGATCGTTCCGGCGCTCTGGACGGTGGTGGCTCTCGTCTTCGCGGTGCTGGGCGTCTTCTTCGCGCCCGGTGGCGTGCTGCAGAAACCCGTCCAGTACCTGGTGCTGCTCCTCGCTCTCGGCGCGATCGCCTACCTCGGGGCGCTGCCCTGGCTGCGCCAGCTCACCACCCACTACGTCGTCACCAGCCACCGGCTCGTGATCCGGGAAGGCCTGATCACCCGCGCCGGGCGGGACATCCCGCTCGCCTGGCTGGTCGGTGCGACGGTGCAGCAGAACGTCATCGACCGCATGCTGGGGTCGGGCAGTCTGATCGTCGAGACGGCCGGTCAGCGCGGCCGGGTCGTTCTGGCGTGCATGCCGCACGCGGAGCGGGTCCAGGAGACCCTCGCGGAGCTCTCGGCGCCGTACCGGCCGCGGAGCTACCCCGACTACTGAGACCACCTCGCCACAGGTGTTCCTCAGATCGGGTCGTACTCGCGCCACCAGGCCAGGAGCCGGCCCGCATCGGGATCCTCGGTGGCGAAGCCGATCAGCTCGTCGTCCACGGTCCAGAACACCGCGAACCGGCCCGCTGCGGCCGAGCAGAGGAAGGTGCCGCGGCGCCGCGCGCTGTGGGCCCAGCGTTCGACGCTGGTCTGACCCCGGGCGCAGTCCCCGGCGTCGGTGAGCTCCGCCGACCGACGTGCGACGTCGCCCCGCAGCGCAGCGGCGTCCCGGTACCGGAGGACCGACAGCCGTGCCGGCGCCGGGGCCTCGGTTGCGACCCCGGGTGCGCAGGTCAGCGCCGCCGCCACCCCGTCGCCGTCACGGGAGGCGGCCCGGCAGTCGGTGACCGCGAACGGCCGTAGCGAGGCCAGCAACCGGGCGTCCGCCGGATCGAGCGTCACGCTCGGCGCCGGGCTCCCGACCGTGCCGCCGCCGGAGCGGCCGGAACTCGAACCGGCGGTGCTCGGGGCGGGCCGGACGGTCGTGGCGTGATCCGAGCCGCCGCTCACCAGCAGCCCGACGGCGACGCCCGCACCGATGACGATCGCGCCGGCGAGGCCGCCCACAACGGCTCGCCGCCGGCCGCCACCGGTGCCCGCAGCGCGGTGATCCCCGCCCTCGACCGGCGCCCCCCCCGGGTCGTCGACCGGTTCCGGCGAGGTGCTCTCGTCGGAATCCTGCATGCGGCCCGCCCTCCCGAACCCTGTCACTCGGCGACGCTGTCACTCGGCGACGCTGTCAATCAGCGGCGCAGCGGGTCGAACGAGTGCCACCAGTCGTTCATGCGGGCAGCCGTCGGATCGTCGGCGGAGAAGGCGATGAGGTGGTCGTCGTACGTCCAGAACTCGTAGAACCGGTTCGCGAAGAAGTAGCAGAGGCGGTTGCCGCCGGTGGCCTCGGCCGGCGAGCTCCACCGTTCCGAGCTCTGCTGCCCGTCGTCGCAGTTTCCCTCGTCGGTGTAGAACGTCTCCCGGGCACCGATCTGTCGGTCCAGTGCGGAACGGTTCGGGAAGTGGAATGCGGTGACCTCCATCCCCGAAGGCGTCTTGCAGAGGAGGGTGGCGTCAGCGTAGGCGCTGTCGCTGCGCCCCGGATCGGCGCAACCGGTCATGACGGCGGGATTGAGCAGCGACCGCAGGACGTCCCGCGGATTGCCCCCGGCCCGGCCCGCCGTGCCCGGTGCGGCGGTGGCCGTCCCGGCGCCCGCGGGGCGTCCCTGGGCGGCGGCGGTGACCGACTCGCCGCCGCTGCCCTTGCCCCCGGTGAAGGCGAGGACTCCGAACACGATCACCAGGGCCAGCAGCAACCCGCCGCCCCCGATCAGCAGACGCCGGTCGACCAGCACCTTGTTCCGGTCGGCGTTCCGGTCGGCGTTCCGGTCGGCTCCGGTCCGGTCGGCTCCGGTCCGGAGGGCGCCCTCCCCGGCCCCGCTGGTCGCAGGCTCGGAGCTGTCGGCGCCCTGCGGCGGCAGTCCGGGCAACAGACCCGGCAGGGACGCCGAACGACCCCTGTCCGGGGCCGGCGCGGTGAGGGCGTTGGGAACGGGAAGGGCGTCATCGCGGCCGGGTGCCGCGACCGGGGGAAACCCGTTCTTACCGGCTTCCGCCGGGAACGGGCCGAACGACGCGGGACGGTGGCCTGGCACCGGACGGTACCCGCCGCCAGCCGGCGGCGGGTACCCGCTGATCGGCCCGGGCGGGGGAAAGCCGCCCGGGGGACCGCCGCCGCCCCAGGCAGCGCCGGCGGTCCTGGAAGCGTCGAACGCGCTCGCCTCAGGAACCACCGTCCCGGCAGCGCTGGGCGCCCCCGGGGCGGGGCCTGGGCCGGCCGGCGTGTCGTGGGCGCCGCCGGTGGGTTCGGTGGCCCCACCTCGAGCCCCGAACGGCCCGAGAAAGGCCGTGTCGCCGTCGCCGCCCGGGCGCCCCCCAGGAGCGTTCACCAGGGGGACGGGCCCGGGCTGGGGGCCGGCGGGCGGCCGGACGCCGGGGCGTCCGGGGGAGGTCGAGCCGGGTGGGGTCAGACGGTAGGCGAGGTCGCTGTCGCCCTCCCAGGGCGGGGCCGCGCCACCGGGACCGGGCCCTGGCGGAGCGCCGGCAGGGCCCGGTCCGCCAGGGCCGGAGGCTGGTGCGGGGGCGGCTCCGGGGCCGGCGGGGAACGGCCGTGCCGTGAAGGCGGGATCGGCCGGCGAGGTGGGGCTCCCGGGAAAGCCGACCGGCGGGGGGCCGGGCGTGGACGTCCCGGGCGCCCCTGCCGTGCCGGGTGGGATGGAACCGGGCCTGATCGGTGGAGCGTAGTAGAGCGGACCGGGTGGTCCGGCCAGGCCGCCGGGCGGACCCGGGGGAGCCGGTGGCCCGGGCGGGGGGAAGTCTGCCGGGGCGACCGGCCCGGCCGGACCGGTCCGGGGTGGGGCGGCGGGCGGACCCGGCGGCGACGGCCAGGCGGAGGCTGCGGAGGTCGGCGGACCCGGTGGACCGCCCGGACCGGTCAGGCCACCGAACCGGGGCGGTGCCGACGGGATGGGCGGGCCGGGAGGTTGGACCGGCCCGCGCGTGACGCTGTCGGCTGCTGGGCCGCCGAGCGGAGAGCCGGGCCCCGTGTAGGGCGGCGGCCATGAGACATGCCCGGGCCCGGGGCCCTGCTGCAGCGGGTCCGGGGCCGCGCCCGGCCGGCCCGCGCCGCTCGCCGGGTCGGCCCCGAAGCGGTCGCCGGGTCCCGCCAGGGGAAGCTGCCCGGGAGGGAGGGTGAGTTCGGCGTCGTCGAGGTCCGGGTCCGGGTCCGGACCGTCGCCGAGGCGCGGCCCCGGCGGCGACTGCTCGGGTGAGCGCGGCGTCTCGTCGTCGCCAAAGCCGGGGCTCGGCACGGTTCCTCCCGAGATGGGTGACGGGTGCGGTCCCCAGAGTAGGCGTACCACCCTGCGAATACCGGTGGTATTGGGCTACTGCGCAACAAATGCGGCCCTATCGCTACCCGCCCGGACGCGCGGCAGCAGGCTTGCGGCGCGACGGGGGATCCCGTCAACCGGCCACGCCACGTGCCGTGCTCCGGACACCCCGTTCACGGCCGCCCTCACCGGCGGTCTGAGCTGGGTATACGTCCCGGCCGGATCAGCTCTGCGGCACCGGGTCGAAGCCGCTCCACCATTCATACAAAGCGACGCCGTCGGTTCCGGTCGCCATGAACGAGACCAGCTTGTCGTCGTAGGACCAGAAGATGAAGTGGCTGCTCTGCCGGACTGTGCAGACGGCGGTGCCCTGGGTCTTTCCCTGGTCGAAGTTCCAGGTGAAGACCTCGCTGCCACCGTCCTTGCACGTGCCGCTCGGCGTGGTGACCAGCGCCTTGCGGACATCGACGTCGCTGGTGAGGTCGCCGGCGGTGGCGTAGGCGTAGGCGGCGACGACCTTGCCGTCGTCGGAGTCGCAGTACAGCGCGGCCACGATGCGGTCGCTCTCCGCGTCGCTGTTGGGCTTGCAGTCGGTCATCGCCGACGAGTCGAGCTTGGCGAGCAGCTCGTTCTCGGCCGGGGTGAGCGCCGCGGAGGCGCTCGGTGACGGGCTCGCCGAGGACGTGGCGGACGGGCTCGCCGGCGCGGTCGGCCGGGCGCTGGGAGAGACCGAGGCGGCCGCCGCCGGCTTCCCGTCGTCGGATCCGCCGGTGAGCAGCACGACCGGGATGACGATGAGGAGCAGCACGGCGACGACGGCCGCGCCGATGATGATCGCCCGTCGGCGACCGGAGCCGCCGGGCCGAGGCCCACCCGCGGGTCCGCTACCAGGAGGCGAGTATGCCCCGTACGCCCCGGCCGGCGGGTAGCCCTGCTGGTAGCCACCGGGCGTCGGATAACCCTGTTGCTGGTAGCCCTGCTGTTGGTTGCCGGGCCCCGGGTAGCCCTGCTGTTGGTAGCCGGGCCCCGGGTAGCCCTGCTGCTGGTAGCCCTGGTCGTAGCCCGCAGTCGGTTGCGGGTAGCCGCCTGGCGGCGGGTAGCCGGTGGGCGGGTAGTCCGGTGAACCACCGTAGCTGCTGCTGGCCGGACCGCTCGGGCCGCCGGCCCCCGGCGCCGCGCCGTATCCCCCCGCCGGCGGATAGGCGGCGGTCGGCGGGTACTCCTCCGGACCCGGGTTCCGGCTCTGCCCGCCGGACGTTCCGGGCGGGTATCCACTGCCCGCACCGTCGGGAAGTATCCGCGTCTGCACCTCCTCGCCGTATTGGTCCCCGCCGCCATAGGGACCGCTGCGACCGTAGGGGTCCGCGCCACCGTAGGAATCGTCACGTCCGTAGGGATCCGCCTGGCTGCGGGGATCTGCCTGGCTGTAGGGATCCGCCTGGCCGTAGGGATCGTTGAGCGGCCGGCTCGCCACGACGGGCGGGAATCCCGGGCCCGCGGGCGGCTGGCCGACCGCTGGCCAACCACCGGCCTGGCCCGGTCGTCGGTTGCCGGCATCGTCGCCGACCAGGCGGGTTCGCTCCGCGTTGTCGTACGGCTCGGCGCTGCCCGGGTCGACCGGGTCCGGGCGGGAAGCGGCCGGTGTGCCGTGCACCCGTTGGGTTTCGGCGTCCGGGTCCTGGGGGCCTGGGCCCGGTGACTGCATGAGGTCCTCCTGTGCCGCGCGAAGGCGCCCCTGCCGCCGCGCCCCGTCCCTGCCCGCCCGGTGGCCGGGACGGCCTTGCGGTGGCGGGTCGCCCCGCTCCGCCCGCGCCCGGGACTGGATAAACCGCGTCTTCCGTCCCAGATCGGGCCCGCTGCTGATGGTAGGGCCTTTGCTGCTGGAAGGAAGGGGGGGTCGCCTTCTCGACACGCCTGCGGGGTCGGATCATCGCGTCCGACCCCCGCGGCCGCGGTTGCCGCCGGCGGCAGTCCGCCCGGCCGCGGGGCTCCGCACCGGTCCACACCGGCCGGCCGGTGTGGACCGGCGGTGCCGGCGGAGCCATCGCGCGTTGCGGGGGGGATCAGGCGGCGTAGCGGATGACGATGTCGTCCACGATCGATTCCAGGAACACCCGGTCGATGGGTTCGCCGGTGAGCAGTACGCGCTGCAGGATGATGGCGGTGCCGATCTCCATGAGTATCGCGTGATCGACGTCCGGGCGGAGTTCCCCACGAGCGATCGCGTGCTCGACGATGGCGTGGGAACTCGTCTCGCGTTGCGTCCAGAGCCCGCCACGCAGCGCGTCCCGCAGATCAGGATTGCGGGGCATCTCCGAGATCAACTCAGCGATGATCCGCCCGCGGCCGCCCCGGATGGCCTCGTGAAAGGAAGTCAGGAACTCGATGATGTCCAGGCGCAGTGAGCCCGTGTCCGGAGTCGGCATGCGTTCCTCGGCGAAGGCGTTGATCGCGTCCATCACCATCGCCAGTTTCGACGGCCAGCGCCGA
This sequence comes from Frankia sp. ACN1ag, assembly GCF_001414035.1. Taxonomy (NCBI): domain Bacteria; kingdom Bacillati; phylum Actinomycetota; class Actinomycetes; order Frankiales; family Frankiaceae; genus Frankia; species Frankia sp. ACN1ag. The sequence goes on from NZ_LJPA01000006.1 coordinate 43,437, forward strand.
TAGATCGTGGCCTTGCCGGCGCGGGCGCGGGCGGCCACCCGGTCCATCGTCACGCCGTCGTAGCCGAGTTCGGCGAGCAGATCCAGGGTGGCCGATCGGATCGCGTGATCCCGGCTCTCGTCGCGAGGCCGGCCGCCCGGGCGCGGCGACGCGAGCGAGGGCTGGGTCACGAAGCATTCTCCCGACGGCTGCGGGGCGGCCGGCGCCTGCCGCGTGCGTTCCGGGAGTCGAGGAGTGACGCACGGTGGATGACCGCGAACGCGTAGCACCGGTTGGGCCCGCAGAGCGTAACTCACCGGGGATACTTCGAGTACGGGTTGGCATGTGAGCGGATAGAGCTTCCCGGTGTCCGGACGGGACCAGACGCGCCCACCACACGGGCGGCCAGCCTGCGACGTTCATACGTTTATGGGGCCGACCGGACGCGCGGGTGGGCTGCGTCGGCGCTGATGAGGCGGGTCCGGATTGGGGTGCCCATCGGTGTGCCGTCCTGGGCCGAGCCGGCGGCCCGGAGCCGAGCCGGGGTTGTCCCGCCGCGGCGCGTCCGGCGGGCGGCGGAGATCCTCGCCGTGATCAACTCTGGCCGGCGGCGCCAGGTCACGGGCGGCCCGTGGGGCGCCGCGGTCCTGGCGGTGACGCCTGGCTGCCGCCCCGGGGGCAGGCTGGATGTCGCGGCGGGACGACGGTCAGATCCGGCCGGCGTGCTCCGGGATCGGACGGTGGTTCTCCTGGCTGGCACCGGTGTTCACGACGGCCTTGGGGTCGTCGGGGTGCAGGAACACCCACTTCTTGTAGGCCCAGAAGCGGAACACCGTGCCCAGCCCGGTGCCGATGACGTTGCCGAACAGGTTGAAGGCGAGCACGCCTCGCAGGTCCAGCACGTAGCGGGCGAACCCGAGGCAGCCGAGCGCGATCAGCAGGCCGACGGTATTCAGGATCACGAAGAGGGTGTACTCGCGGCGCAGACCGGTCCGGGCGCGGTGGTTGAAAGACCACTGCCGGTTTCCGATGTACGAAAAGGTGGCCGCAACCACCGTGGAGACGGTCTTCGCGCTGAGCGGACCCATTCCGAGGAGCGTGTGACACAGGTTCGAAACCAGAAAGTCGATGGCATAGCAGACGCCGCCGACCAGCCCGAACTTACCCATCTCGTGGATGAGTACCTGCATCGGCGAGCGTGTCTGCCGGTGCCTCACCACACGCGACCTCGTTCGATTCTTACCACTCGTGGAGAGTACCGGCTGCCTCCGCCCCGGCTCGGGGCCACCCCCTCGGATGGGGCTGGCGGTGCGATCGCTGCCGCAACCGGGGCCGAGACCTCGACTGCGGGCAGTAATGTAAATCTTACCGAGGTGTGGTCGGGTCACCGGGGAGGTGTTCCCCGATCTACGATGAGTGATGCGACCGTTCCGTTGCGGCCGGCAACGTGAGTGGCGCAACCTAGCCGAATGTGGGGAACATCGACGAAGGTGGGTAGGGGGGCGGCATCCGTGACAACACGGGAGCCGACAACGCGGGAGCACGGTCACCATCGAACGGGAGGATGGACCACCATGATCTCCTTCACCAGTCGGTCGGGCGGCTGATGTCGACGTCGACCGAGTACCAGAGCCCGGCCGAGGCGGCCGCCGACGCGCACGCCGACCGGGTCCGCCCGGCGGGGCCGGTGGGCAGCACGGCCACCGTGACGGAGCTGCTGCTGACCCATGCGGCCGGTAACCCGGCCCGACGGCAGGAGGCCGGGCTGCCCGCCTCCCCGGCCGCGCGGCCGCGCCTGGGTGTCGCGGTCGTCGCATGCATGGATGCCCGGATCAACGTCGAGTCGCTGTTCGGCCTGACCGAGGGGGACGCGCACATCCTGCGCAACGCCGGCGGCGTCATCACCACGGACGTCGTGCGCTCGCTTGCGGTCAGCCAGAATGTGCTCGGCACCACGGAGATCATCCTCCTGCACCACACCTCGTGCGGTCTGGAGCAGATCACCGACGACGGCTTCCGCGACCAGTTGGAGCGGGACACCGGCGTGCGTCCCGAGTGGTCGGTCCAGGCGTTCGCCAACGTGGAGGACGACGTGCGCCTGTCGCTGCGCATCCTGCGCTCCTCGCCGTTCCTGCAGGCCACGACCTCGGTGCGCGGCTTTGTCTACCAGGTCGAGACGGGTGGGCTGGTGGAGGTCCCGGCCTGACCGATCGGTGCGGCCGCACCGATCGATGCGGTGTGGTCGATCGGTGCGGTGTGGTCGACCGTTGGAGGCGATCGATCGGGGCGAAGTGATCGGCCGGTACGAGGCGATCGGCCACGGTCATCGCCGCGGCCGGCCCAGGGCCCGGTAGGTCCAGCCGGCCGTCCGCCACCGCTGGGGATCGAGGGCGCCGCGGCCGTCGATGACGATGGGCCGCGCGACGTGTGGTCGCAGCACGGCCGGATCGAGCTCCCGGAACTCGTGCCACTCGGTGAGCACGAGCACGACCTCGGCGCCGGCCACCGCGCCGACCACCGAGTCGGCGAAGCACAGGTTCGGGTGACAGGCCCGCGCGTTCTCCGCCGCAGCCGGATCGTAGACCGACACGTGGGCCCCGGCCCGGCGCAGTGCCTCGGCCACCTCCAGGGCGGGCGAGTCGCGGATGTCGTCGGAGTTGGGTTTGAACGCGGCCCCGAGCACACCCACCGTCCGGTTCGCCGGTGAGCCGCCCAGAGCCTCCCGGGCCAGCGCCACCGCGCGCGCCCGCGCCCGGATGTTGACGGCGTCGACCTCGCCGAGGAACGTCAGGGCCCGNCCGACCCCCAGCTCGTCCGCGCGGGCCTGGAACGCCCGGATGTCCTTGGGCAGGCAACCACCGCCGAATCCGATGCCGGCCTGGAGGAAGCGGCGCCCGATCCGAGCATCATGTGCCAGTGCGCTGGCCAGTTCGACGACATCGCCGCCGGTCGCCTCGCACACCTCGGCCATGGCGTTGATGAAGGAGATCTTGGTGGCGAGGAAGGCGTTCGCGGCGACCTTGACGAGCTCGGCGGTGGTGTGGTCGGTGACGACGACCGGGACACCGTCGCCGATCATCTGGGCGTAGACCGCCCGCAGCCGCCGCTCCGCCGTGCCCTCCGGGGCGACCCCGAAGACCAGCCGGTCCGGCCGCAGGGTGTCGTCGACGGCGAAGCCCTCCCGGAGGAACTCGGGGTTCCAGGCGAGCTCCGCGCCGGGCACGCCCGCGGCGAGCTTCGCCGCGAGGCGGGTGGCCGTGCCCGCGGGCACCGTCGACTTGCCGACCACGAGGTCGCCCGGGCCGAGCCCGGCCGTGATCAGCCCGCTCACCGCCGCCTCGACGTGGCGCAGGTCCGCCGCGCCGCTGTCGGGCTGCTGGGGCGTGCCGACACAGACGAAGTGCACGTCGGCCCGCTCGACCGCCTCGGCCAGCGAGCCGGTGAACGTGAGCCGGCCGGCCTCGAGGTTCTTACGCAGCAGTGCCTCGAGACCAGGCTCGTAGAACGGCACCTCCCCGGCGGACAACCGCCGGATCCGGCCGGCGTCGATGTCGACGCCGGTGACGTCGAAACCCAGCTCGGCCATGCACACGGCGTGGGTCGCGCCGAGGTAACCCGTGCCGATGACGCTGATCCGCGGATCGGTGGACCTGCTCACGATCGGCACCTCCGCTGCGCAGGGGATCGGCGTGGATCCCCTGCGCCCCGTCGCCGCGCACCGGGAGCCACCGGCTTGGCGAGAGTAGTCACTACCCTCCGGCGTCGGCTGCCACGTCGGCCCGATCGGGCATCACCCGAGGCGGGGGAGGCGCAGCGTCCGCACGCCCGGGCCCGCGAGCGCGAGCGGGTCGACCGCGTCGTTGGCCGCGTCGTTGGCGGCGTCGTCACTGCCCGTCGCACCCGGTCCGCCGGCCGCAGCGGGCGCGGCGGCGATGGCGGTGATCCGCTCGGCCTCGATCCGGCGGGTGAGCGCCCCGGGGTCGAGATGGCGGCAGAGCACCATCGACGCGCCGGCCACCAGCGGGGCGAGCAGCCCACCGAGGAGCCCCTCGGCCGTCGCCGGCGGCGCGGTGGACAGGACCCGGTCCGCGGGCCCCAGTCCCCAGGCCGCAGCGACCCGCGCGCCGGCCCGCAGCAGCTCGACCTGCTCGGGCGGGGGCGGCGGCGGGGTGAACCGGTCGCCGTGCGGGGGGACCTCGGCGGAGTAGTCCAGCACGCCGGGAACGGGCCGCAGCATCCGGCCGCCCAGCGGGCGCAGCGACAGGGCCACCGTCTCGTCGACAACCAGCTCGGCGGTCGCGTCGAGCCGGTCCTCAGCCACGAACAACGCGCCGAGGCGGGTCGTCGGTGGCAGCGTCGAGCCCGCGGCCACGGCGAGCGCGCCGGCACCGCCGTTCTCGCCGGCGTCGGCGAGGACGACCTCCAGCCCCGCCAACCAGCCGGCGAGCGGGATGACCAGGCCCAGCCAGTGGGTCGGCAGGTCGACCCCGATGCGGTCGCCGGCACCGAGCCCGAGGGTGTCGACGAGCATGTTCGCGGTCTTGGCGATCCAGTTGTTCAGCGTGGTGGCAGAGAACTCCACCCGCTCGCCGGTCGCGTCGTCGTAGAAGGTCACCAGCGGCCGGGCCGGGTCGGTGGCGAGCCGGCGGGCGAGCAGACCGGCGATACCCCGCAGTCCCGCGGGAACGTCGCCGTCCGGCGCGCCGCCCGCGCCCGCCGGTCCCAGCAGTCGGACCGCGGGTACCAGCCGCGGCGGCACCCCGGTCACGGCGTGCAGGAGGTGTCAGCGGGCATCGGCGTGGCCGTACCGACCGCGCCGGTGCCCGTCGCCGTGGCACCCGTCGCCGTCGTGGTGGTGCCCGTCTCCACGGCCGACGAGGTGGCGATGCCCGCCGTGCCGCCCGTCGCGGTGGTGGCGATGGCCGTCGACGGTTCGCCGGCTGGACCTGCCGCCGCGCCTGGACCGGGGGCGGCCGCCAGGCCGGCGAACGCGGTGCCGAGGACGACGACGAGTCCGTCCCCCGTCCGGGCGGGGTCCTCGACGGGCAGTCCGCCGGGCAGCCGGGCGGCCAGGGCACGTGCCGCGGCCTGCTGGCCCGGGGGATAGTGGATCTCGGTCAGTTCCTGACCGGTCGTCGTCGCCGTCGTCATCGCTCCAGTGAATCCGAGCGACCGCAGCGCGTCGACCGTGGCGGCGGCGAGCCCCGTCCGCCCCGAGGCGTTGCGGACGGCGGCGACGCTGACATCGGCGCGTCCGACCGTGGTTCCGGCGGGCTCGGGGGGCGCCGCGGCCGGCCGGGCGGTGCCCGCGGGCCGCAGCGGCGCCAGCACCTGGGCGAGGCCGGCCTGGTCGGCGACCAGCACGGCGCCGTGCGGCGGGATCGTCCCCATTCCGTCGACGGCGCCGTCGACGGGCAGGGCCACCCGGGTGGGGACCGTGACGAAGCGGATTCCGCCCGAGCTCAGCCCGCTGGCCCGCTTCGCGAGGGTGAGTAGCGCGGTCTGGTCGAGTCCCTGGTCCACCCTGAGTGCTCCGCCGACCGCGCCGAGCAGCGCGGTGATCTTCGCCGGATTGGTGAGCACGCCCGCGCCGGTCGCCGTCGCCAGGAGCTTGGCGAGGAACTGCTGCTGGCGTAGGACGCGCAGCCGTTCGTCACCGAGGGCGTAGCGGGTGCGGACGAAGGCAAGCGCCTGATCGCCGTTCAGGCGGTTCTCCCCGAGGTGGCCGTTCCAGCCGGACATCGTGTCGTGCAGGTTGCGGGTGCTCCCGTCGGGCAACGGCGTCACGCAGACGGTGACGCCGCCCACTGCGTCCGTCATCGTGCGGAAACCGGCGAGATTGATCGAGATCGTGTGATCGATCTTCAGGCCGGTGAGCGACTCCAGCGTGCTGACAAGGCCGGGCACGTCGGCGAGCTGGAGCACCTCGGTCAGCTTCGCGCGGCCGTCCCGGGCCGCGGCCCGCTCGGGGGGCACGACGCGCACGAGCATGTCGCGGGGGAAGGACAGCAGGGTCGCGGAGCCGTCCCGGGCGAAGTGGGCGATGATCGTCGTGTCCGACCGCACCCCGTCGACGACGCCGTACTCCCCGCCGGTGCCCTCCCGGCTGTCGTCGCCGAGCAGCAGGATGTTCTGCTCGCCGGCCGCGCCCGCCGGCCGGGCACCGTCGATGTTCCAGTCCACCCGGGTGATGGCGCCGTCGAAGTGCCGGTAGGCGGCCCAGCCCAACGAGCTCAGCGCCAGGACGAACACGGACAGCAGCCCGGTGGCGGTGAGCGACAGCCGACGCAGGAACGAGCGGTGCCGGCGCGGCCGGCGGGGATCGAGCTCGGGCGGCAGCGGCAGCGGCCGCTGCCGTGTGGGCCGGCCGCGTGGGCTGTTCGGGCGGTACAGCCCGTCCGGCCGGGCTGGGCGCGGCGGTGCTGGCTGCGGCGGTGCTGTGCGCGGCGGTGCTGGCCGTCGCGGCCAAGCGGGCGCCGCGCGTGGTTCCGGCGCCGGTGCTCTCTCGCGCCAGTGCCACAGGTCGGGCGGAGTACTCGGGGTAGGTGGCGTCGACGCCGGACGGGCGTGGGGGCTCACGGGGTCGCGGACCCTCCTCGGTCAGGCGGTCCTCGTCGTTGATGCCGTCGGAATGCGCACCGCGGCCGTTGCAGGTGATGCGGCCGTTGCAGGTCATGTGGTCGCTGCAGGTCATGTGGTCGTTGTGGTGATGGCGTGTGGTGATGGGGATCGGTGCCGTTTCCATCTGTTAAGACGTCCGCGGCGCGCGGGACGTTGCCAGGGTGAACACCAGTGGGCCCGACAGGGGGAGGAGTGCGGGGCCGCACGTACTCCGGGTCGTACGTGGTCCGGGCCCGCGCACGGTGACCGACGGTCGGCCGCCGAGCCGAGGACCAGGGCGGCGATGTCCGGGGCCGTCGGGACCGGCCGGCGAGGTCGTTATCCTGGCGTCAATCATGGATGAGCCGGAGACGACGACCACCGAGAGCACCGACACCGCCGAGCCGGCCGTCGACGCGGCCGGCCAGACGCCGGTGGAGATCCGTCCCGTCCCGTCCCAGCCTCGCCCGTCGCGCGAGTCCCGGCCGCCCGAGCACCCGTCCCCGGCAGCCGGGACCGGGCCCGTGGCACCCGGGATCAAGTCCGCGGCACCCGGGATCGAGTCCGCGGTGGCGGGAACGGTGGGCGGCGGCGGGCGCCTCGCCCGCCGGGTGCGGCGGGGGCCGCTGCTGCTGGTGCTCATCACCGCGGTCCACCTGGCGATGTTGCTCAGCTACGCCTTCGTGTACCCCACCTGGACGGGCTACGACGAGGCCCAGCACGTCGACATGGTCTATGGACTGCAGCACGGCGCCGGCTGGCCCGCCCCCGGTGAGAAGATGATCGCCACCGGGGTGGCGGCGACCTCGGACGACTTCGATCGCGGCCGCTATCAGGACATGTTCCAGGCCGGGGGAAAGCGGCGCGGGGCCGCGCCGTTCGCGGAGATCGACCCGACACCGCGCGACCAGCGGAGGTCCTTCAACGCCCTCGGCGGCCCGACGCCGGTCGACGACGGGCGCCTGTCCAACCAGATGGTGCAGCACCCACCCCTGATCTACGCGGCTGGGGCGGTGCTGTTGCGCGCCCTGCCCGGCTCCGGCGACTGGGCCTATGACCAGCAGGTCTTCGTGCTGCGTCTGCTGAACATCCTGGTCGTCGCGCCGCTGCCGCTGCTGGCCTGGCTCGCCGCCCGCCGCTTCGGTCTCGGCGAGCCCTCGGCGTTCGCCGCGGCCGCCCTGCCGCTGGCGATCCCCGGGTTCACCCGGGTCGGCGCCACCTTCAACAACGACGGCATCCTCATGCTCGCCACCGGTGGGCTCACCGTGGTCCTGGCCGGGGTGCTGCGGGGCGACCTGCGTCGGCGCACCGCGCTGTGGGCCGGGCTGTGGCTGGGGCTCGCGCTGCTGTCCAAGGCGTTCGCGCTCACCCTGCCAGTCATGATCGTCGCCGCTTACCTGGTCGGATGGTGGCGCCGTCATGCGTTCGGCGCGACGGCGCCCGGCGTGCCCGGGTGGCGTCGACTGCGGACCGCCGTCGCCTCCCTGCCGTGGGTTCCCGCGGTGCTGGCGGTCGGCCTCGGTCTCGCCCTCGGTGGCTGGTGGTGGGTCCGTAACTACCTGCTGTACGACGCCGTCCAGCCAAACGGCTGGGCGACCAACCCACCGCGGCGGGAGCCGCTGCTGCTCCCCGACTCGTTCCTGACCTGGTTCTGGTACTTCTTCCGCACGATGATCTCGCGGTTCTGGGGCGGCCTCGGGATGTTCGAGCCGCCGCAGCTCTCCCCGATCGCGATCGTGCTCGCCACCGTCGCCGTCGTCGGGCTGAGCGTGACGGCGATCGTCGGCCGCCGCCGAGCCGGGCGGCCCGAGCGATGGTCGCTCGCGGCCGGGGTGATGGTCCTGCTCCTGCCAGTCGCGTTCGCGTACCTCGAGGTCGGCCAGCGTAGTTGGGCGGAGTACCAGCAGTACACCCGCGGGATCGCCGTCCAGGGCCGTTACCTCTACCTCGGTCTGGTCGGGCTGGGGGTCGTGGTCGCCCTCGGCCTGCGCCGGGCGCTGCCCGGCCGCGAACGGCTGGCTCCGCTGATCCTGCTGGTCGGTGCGCTGCTCATGCAGGGCGCGGCGCTGCTCGCGATCTGCTCCTACTACTGGTTGCCGCGCCGGGTCTCGTTCACCCCGGCGCGGATTCCGGACGTGGTGTCGGCGATCGGCCGTTGGGCGCCGTTCCCGGTCGGGGTGACGATCATCGTGTTCGTCCTGGCCGCGCTGCTGTTCGCCGGGACCATCGCTGCCGCCGGAGTCCAGGCCCGGCGTCAGCCGGCCGTGGCCGCCGGCCCCGCCACGGCCGCCGGCCCTGAGCCGGCCGCCGGCCCTGAGCCGGCCGCCGGTGCCGAGCCGGCCGCCGGTGCCGTGCCGGTCACCCCCGCGCAGTCGTCGGCTGCCACGGTCGACCCGGCCGCAGCGACCCCGGGTGGTCCTGTCACGGCGCGTTCGGGCGCGCAGGACTAGGGCCCCCGGTCAGGACCCCTGGTCCCGGGGCTCCGCTCGGCCGCTGACGGGGTCAGGCTCCCGTCGTGGCGACCGAGACGCGGGAGTGGTCGCCCAGCATGAGCCGGTGCGCCTTGGGCAGGGCGGCCGAGGGCACGACCTCGACGTCCCGGCCGATCAGCGAGTCCTCGATGCGCCCGATCCCGCGGATGGTCGCCCGCTCCAGGACGATCGAGTACTCGATCTCGGTTCGTTCGATCGTGCAGGAATGGAAGATCGAGGTGAACGGGCCCACGTAGGTGTCGACCAGGGTGGTTCCGCGCCCGATGATGGCCGGGCCGCGCACGGTGGAGCGGACCAGCGAGGCGCCGTCCTCGATCACGACCCGGCCCACGATCGAGCTGTCGGCGTCCACGGTGCCGTGGATCGCCGGCTCGATCGACTCCAGCAGGTGCCGGTTGGTCTCCAGCATGTCGGCCAGCCGGCCGGTGTCCTTCCAGTAGCCCTCGACGAGGTGGGAGGCGACCTCGTAGCCGCCGTCGACCAGCCACTGGATGGCCTCGGTGATCTCCAGCTCACCTCGGGTCGACGGTTTGATCGACCGCACCGCCTCGTGCACGGCGGTGCCGAACATGTAGACGCCGACGAGCGCGAGATCGCTCGGCGGGATCAGCGGCTTCTCGACGAGCCGGACGATGCGGCCCTCCGCGCCGAGTTCCGCGACGCCGAAGGAGGAGGGGTTGTCCACCTTCGTGAGGAGAATCAGCGCGTCCGGAGTGGTTCGCCGGAACTCCGTCACCAGGCTGGCGATGCCGCCGATGATGAGGTTGTCCCCGAGGTACATGACGAACGGTTCGTCGGCGAGGAAGTCGCGGGCGATGAGCACCGCGTGCGCGAGCCCGAGGGGCGCGTCCTGGTGGATGTAGGTCACGCGGAGCCCGAACGCCGAGCCGTCGCCGACCGCCGTCTCGATCTCGGCAGCCGTCTCACCGACGATGATTCCGACGTCGACGATCCCGGCGTCCCGGATGGCCTCGAGGCCGTAGAAGAGCACCGGTTTGTTCGCCACGGGGACCAACTGCTTGGCGGACGTGTGCGTGATCGGCCGCAGACGCGTTCCTGAGCCACCGGCGAGGACGAGGGCCTTCATGATCCGTAACTCTATCGCGCCGCTTTGAACTGACCGAAAGTAACAACAGGTGTGGCGGCTGTTATCGGATTGGACCGATCCCCTTTGCCGGGATGACGGGTTGTCTGTCCCCCTCGGTGGCCCGTCTTTCCTACGGCATCGGGTTGGTGACGGGTGCGCGCCACCCGATACGGGTACGTTGAGTAGTCGAAGGGTTCGCTACGGCCAGCCCGGCCGGGACGCTGACCGGCCGGCCGATCGTGCCACGACCGCGAGACATTTCCGGCCGCCTGGGAGGGGGACACGGTGACCGAGGCGCCGCCGCGTCCACCGGGCGATCCGCAGGCGAGGGGTCGTGCCGGGCGGTCCTCTCGCCGGCGGACCCACGCCCGCCGCCCCCCGGGGGCTCGCCGGGCCGCGTTGGCGGGACACATCGTGCACGACGCCCGGCGTGAGCGCTCACCGCTGGGTCGGCTGGTGATCCTGCTCGCCGCCGTGCTTTCGGCACTGATCCTGGTGACCACGGTGGGCGGCTGGACCGCCTACGAGTACTTCGGCGCGCAGATCCACCGCATCCGGCTCGGTCTCGGCGACGACCGGCCGGCGGACGCCGCCTCCGGAACCCGCAACTTCCTGCTGGTCGGTTCGGACAGCCGGGCCGGCACCGGCGGCGAGTACGAAAGCCAGGGCGCGGTGACCGACGAGCGGTCGGACACCACCATGCTGGCGCATCTCGACGCTGACGGGACGACGACGATGGTCTCGTTTCCCCGCGACACCCTGGTGCGCATCCCCGGGCACGGCCGCGGCAAGATCAACTCGGCGATCACCATCGGCGGCCCCAGCCTGTTGATCAGGACGATCGAGAACCTCACCGACATCAAGATCGATCATTATGTCTCGATCGATCTCGCCGGCTTCAAGGCGATGACCGATGCCGTCGGCGGGGTCACCGTCTGCGTCAGGCCGTTGCCCGGCGGGGGCCGGTCGAACCTGTACGACCCGTGGTCGCAGTGGCGTGGCCGGGTCGGCGAGAACCGGCTGTCGGGGGAGCAGGCGCTGGCGTTCGTGCGCCAGCGCCACGGCCTGCCGGACAACGACTTCGATCGCATCCGCCGTCAGCAGCAGTTCATCGGCGCGGTGTTCACGCAGGCGACCTCCTCCGGCGTGCTCACCAACCCGGTGCGGCTGGAGAACCTGCTGCACGCGGCGACGAAGGCGCTCACCGTCGACGACGGGACGAGCATGAATGATCTGCGCGCGCTCGCGACGCGGCTGCGTGGCATGTCCGCCGACCAGATCCGGTTCGAGACGATCCCGGTGCACGCGCCCACCCCCGCCGAGGGCGGTAACGCCCTCGGCGAGCTGCCCCGCTTCGGCTCCGTGCAGCTCTACGAGCCCATCACGCTGGAGAAGTTCCTCGCTCCGCTGCGCGGCCGGCCCAGCCGGGCGGCGGCGCCGGCGGTGAGCCCGTCGCCGACGGTGCCCCCGGCGAAGGTGACCGTCGACGTCTACAACGGCGCCGGGGTCAGCGGTCTGGCCACCTCGGCCGCCGCCGCGCTGGACCGCGCCGGCTTCCAGGTCGGGCCGGCGCGGACCTGGCGCGCCGGCGTCCAGCGCACCACGCAGGTGCGGTACCACCCGGGTGCGGTGCAGGCCGCGCGGACGGTCCAGGCCGCCGTGCCCGGCAGCACGCTGCAGCAGGACGCCACAGTTCCCGCCGGCCGGGTGAGCCTCGTTCTCGGCACCGCCTTCGAGGTGGACACGATCACCGCTGCGCCGACGCCCGCGGGCGCGGCCGCGGGCGCGGCCGCGGGGCCGACCACCGCGGGCTCACCGGCGGGCGCGTCCGTGGGCGCCGCCTCCGGTGGGGCCACCGCGCCGGCCACCCCCGCCCCCGCTTCGACCCCCGCCCCCGCCACGACCGCCGCGGAGCTCACCTCGCGTTGCACCTACTAGCCCGGCTGCACCTACTAGCCCGGCCTGATCGCCTGCTGGTGCGGCACGGCGGAGGCTGCCGCGATGGACGCAGGTTGATCTGCCAGACTCGGGCCGTGCGCGTTCTCGTGACCGGTGCCGCCGGACAGCTCGGCGCCGACCTGTGCCACCTGCTCGAGGCTCGGATGGCCGAACCGGACTCCCCCGTGCGGGCCTGGGCGGGTCTCGGCCGGGCCGAGCTGGACATCACCGACCCCGCGCGGGTCCGCGCCGTCCTGCGTGACCAGGCCCGGCCGGCGAAGATCCAGGGCGGCCTGGTTGTGATCAACACCGCCGCCTGGACGGACGTGGACGGCGCGGAGGCCGACGAGGCCGGGGCCTACGCGGTCAACGCCACCGGACCCGCGCACCTCGCCGCCGCCTGCGCCGAGGTCGACGCCACGCTGGTGCAGCTCTCGACCGACTACGTCTTCGACGGCCAGGCGACGAAGCCGTACGAGACCGGGGACGAGACCGGCCCGGCCGGCGCATACGGCCGCACCAAGCTCGCGGGAGAACAGGCTGTGCGGGCGCTGCTGCCGGCGTCCTCCTACGTCGTCCGGACCGCCTGGGTGTACGGCCGGACGGGTCGTAACTTCGTCAAGACGATCAGTCGGCTGGCCCGGGAGCGCGGGGCGGTCTCGGTCGTCGCCGACCAGACCGGCTCGCCGACCTGGTCGGCCGATCTGGCCGCCGGCCTGCTCGACCTCGTCGCCTCGCCGGCGCCGCCCGGGGTCTACCACTGCACGAACACCGGCGAGACGACCTGGTACGGATTCGCCCGCCGGATCATGACCGAGATCGGGCTGGACCCGGCCACGGTCAGCGCGACGACCACGGACGCCTTCCCTCGGGCCGCCGCGCGGCCGGCCTACTCCGTGCTGTCCACGCGATCGTGGGCGGACGCGGGTCTCACCCCGCTGCGTCCCTGGGACCAGGCGTTGCAGGCCGCCTTCGCCCTTGCCGGAGAGGACCTGCGCGGCTGAGTCCGCCCCTCGCCCCTCGCCCGTTCTCGGGCGGGCCTTGCCGAGTGGGGCCGCCGCCCGCGTCCTGAACCGGTGACGGACGCTGCCCTCACCGGCGGCGTGACCGGATCGGTGCGTCCACGACCGATCGGTGCGTCCATGAGGCTCGTCTGTGTGCGGTCCGTCACTCTGTAAAGAATTTTGCAGAGCGAGAATAATTTTAGGGACTACAAGGTTGTAGCTGCTGCAACCAGTGTGGCGTCGGGCGGGGGAGGGGACGATGACGACCCAGGCGGGCATGGAGCGGGCGCCTGTGGAGCCACCGGCCGAGGCCCGGCCGGCGGAGCTGGGCCTGCGGGAACGCAAGAAGCTGCGGACCCGCCGGGCCCTGCGGATGGCGGCCATCCGGCTCGTCGCCGAGCGCGGGCTGGACGGCGTCTCGGTCGACGAGATCGCCGCCGCGGCGGAGGTCTCCACCCGGACGTTCTTCAACTACTTCCCCACCAAGGACGACGCGATCGTCGGCATCGACCCGGAGGACATCCGCGAGATCACCGAGGCGCTCGCGGCCCGACCCGCCGGCGAGGAGCCGTTGGCCGCGGTGCGGGCGGTCATGTTGCAACGCGCCGCGCTCATCGCGCCCGAACAGGCCGACCTCTGGCGGACCCGCCTTGCGATCATCCGCCGGCATCCGCACCTGATGACGGCCAGCGCGGCGAGCTGGAGCTCCTACGAGAACGCGCTCGCCGAGGCCGTCGGCAGCCGCTGCGGCCTCGATCCGGCCCGGGATCCGTATCCCGCCGTGCTGGTCGCCGCGGTCCTGGCGATCGTGCGCATCCTGTCGGTGCGCTGGCAGGAGTCCCCGGGCGCGCCGCTGGCCGACCTGCTCGGCCAGGCCTTCGACAGCCTGGCGCGGGGCCTGCCGCCCCCACCGCCCCCACCACGTGCGGCATCGGCCTGACCGGCGCGGCCCGGACGCCGACACCGCCCGGACGCCGACACCGCCCCGTCCCCCGAAACGTTCCCGAGCATGTCCGCCGCACCAGCACCCTCCCCGAGGAAGCCGACACCGATGAAAACGACGGAACTCTGTACCGACAGCCACGATCACGAGGGGAGCTGATCATGACCCAGGCTCAGGCGTCCGCGCCCGGCGTCGAGGTCCCGGCCGACGCGTCCGCGGCGCAGGTCGCCGACAAGCGCCGGCTATGGATCATTATGGGAGCCCTGCTCCTGGGGATTCTGCTGGCCTCGCTGGACCAGACGATCGTGTCCACGGCGCTGCCGACGATCGTCGGTGATCTCGGCGGGGCGACCCACCTGTCGTGGGTGGTCACCGCCTACCTGCTCGCCTCGACGGTGTCGACGCCGGTGTGGGGCAAGCTCGGTGACCTGTACGGGCGAAAGATCCTTTTCCAGGTGTCGATCGTGCTGTTCCTGGTGGGGTCCGTCCTCGCCGGCGCCTGCACGTCGATGGGCCAGCTCATCGGCTTCCGTGCCCTGCAGGGCCTCGGCGGCGGCGGCCTGATGATCGGCGCGATGACCATCATCAGCGACCTGGTGCCGCCCCGCGACCGTGGCCGCTACCAGGGCCTGTTCGGCGCCGTGTTCGGCGTGTCGTCGGTGGTCGGCCCGCTGCTCGGCGGACTGTTCGTGGACCACCTGTCGTGGCGGTGGGTCTTCTACGTGAACCTGCCGGTCGGCGCGGTCGCCCTGGTGGCCACGGCGCTGGCTCTGCCGGCGACGACAAACCGGATCAAGCACGTGATCGACTATCTCGGCACCGTGCTGCTGGCCGGGGCGACCACCAGCCTGGTGCTGCTGACGAGCCTGGGCGGCACCACCTATGGCTGGGGTTCTCCGGAGATCGTCGGCATGGGGGTCGCGGGCGCCGTGCTGCTTGTCGCGTTCGTGTTCGCCGAGCGCCGGGCCGTCGAGCCGGTCCTGCCGCTGTCGTTGTTCCGCAACCGGGTGTTCTCGGCGGCCGGTGCGATCGGCTTCGTCGTCGGCTTCGCGATGTTCGGCGCGATCGTCTTCCTGCCGCTGTTCCTGCAGGTGGTCAAGGGCGTCGATCCGACCGAGTCCGGCCTGCAGATGCTGCCGGTCATGGGTGGCCTGCTGCTCAGCTCGATCACCTCCGGCCGGCTGATCAGCCAGTGGGGCCGCTACAAGGTCTTCCCGATCGTGGGCACCGCGGTGATGTCGATCGGCCTGTTCCTGCTGTCGTTCATCAGCCCCGACATCGCCACCTGGCAGCTCGCGCTGTCGATGTTCGTGCTCGGCGTGGGGATCGGCTCGGTGATGCAGGTGCTCGTCATCGCCGTGCAGAACTCCGTCGACCACCGGCAGATGGGCGTGGCGACCTCGGGTGCGACCTTCTTCCGCTCCATCGGTGGTTCGTTCGGTACGGCCGTCTTCGGCGCGATCTTCGCGAACGTGCTCGCCGGCAACATCAACGACCGGCTGGCGGGCCTGCCGCTGCCGCCCGGTCTCGCCGCCTCCGGGGCGAACATCAGCCCGAAGCTGCTCGCGACGCTGCCGCCGGACATCCGCTCCGGCTTCGTCCAGGCCTTCTCGGACTCGATGCAGACGGTCTTCCTGGTCGCGGTGCCGATCGGCCTGGTCGCCTTCGCCCTCACCTGGCTGCTTCCGGAGATCCGCATGCGCCACACCGTCGACACCGTCCCTCCGGCCGCTGACGACGCCGCAATCGATGCCACGTCGGCCGACGGGCCGAGCACGACCAGCGCCGAGTCTGTCGAGCGCCCGGCTGTGACGGGAACGGCGGGGCAATCCGCCGCCGATGGCCAGGGGCGTTCCTCTGGCCCGGTCGAGGCCACGGTGGTCATCGCCGCAGCAGATGACCTTCGAGCGGCCGACGTGACTGATGTCGGTAGGCGATAGCGCTAACCGGTGTCGGTAGGCGATAGCGCTAACCGGGTGCGATCGGCTGCGTGTGCGGGCGCGGCGTCAGCTCACACTGCTGCCCTGCCGTGGATGCGGTAGCGACCGCCGGATCGTCGGGGGTGGCCCGGCTGTGGACTACGTCGACAGCCGGGCCGCTCCGGTCAATGTCGTGTCAGCGACCAGTTCGAGTCAGCTCGATGGTGATCGAGAGCGTGTCGCGGGCGCTGGTGATCCGGATGACTGTGTCCGGTGACCCTGGCGCATCGACGGGCGGCGGTGTGTCGAACGAGTCTCGCCGAGGTCCGCCACGCGATCGGGTGGCGGAGGCGGCCAGCACCGCTCGAGCGATCTCTGCGAGAACCATCGAGATGACAAGGAAGTCCCGCGTCACGAGCACATAGGACCCGATGGCGAGGAGTACCGCCGTCGTCAGGGCGCGGGGCCGCCGAGTGCGGGGCCCCGGATCTTCTGACATCTGTACCTCGATTCTTGTGCGGGGGCTTGCTGCAGACTTGCGCTAACACCTTGCCTGGCCCCGAGGCGTGTGATCCCCGCGGCTCTGACCCGTCTCTGCCCAGAGGTTCTTAGTTCTTGCGGAGCCAGCCGGACGCGGTCCCTTCATTCCCGGTCTCGATGGGAACGTTGCAACAGGCGATCCGTACCGGCATGGGCCTACTGTACCGGTCCTTCGGAGACGTGTGTTTCATCCCGTCCGCGCCGGGGAAGTCTGGCTTTGCACTACGACGGTGGTCGGGTTTCGGTCCCGATGAATCGGATCGCAGGGTTCGGGTCGTACAGAAAAATCTGTACGCGCGAATTCAAAAAAACCAAGACGCTAGCAGAAGGTCGGATCGGATGCAAGAACCGCTGTCGGCGTGTCGTTGGGTCGAATCGTGCGGACGTCTAACGATGGGTTGCAGGAATTTGCGTCAACCTCATCGACTTCATGTGATAGGTGTGCGTGTTCCGGTGAGGGTTGGCCGGAAGTTTCGGTGAGATCTCGGTCTGCTGTTGCTATCGTGGCGAGCGGAAGATGCATCTCGATCATCTTCTGGGGCTTCTTGCGACCTCTGCCCAGAGGGTGAAGCCAATCGCTGCGGCCCTCAGTTGCAACCTGGGGGCCGCAGCTCCTGCCGGTGTCGATGCAGCCATCTTGCGCCGAGCCCGATGCGACACACTCTGCCGACTTCTGGCGGCGGGAGTCGCACCTCCTTGGTCGGATCCCTCGTGGCACCGACTGCTAATTTCCATAACCCATCGTAGTCGAGTGTTGGGCTCTTAGGTAACTAATTTTACGGGTCTACCTATTAATGCGGATCTTTGCCTTGCCTGTCCGCTCCGGTCTTTACTCGGTGTCGTAGGTGGTATGGGGTGGCCGGTCGGTGTTGCGTGCGGTGTTCTCGGGGCGTCCCCGTTCGGTGTGCCTGGTGGCCTGGATCACGCATCGTCATCGTCCTTCGCCGCCGCCTCTGCCGTCGACGGCGTAAGTCGAATCGGGAGGGGAGGTGCCTGAACGAGATCGGCCCGGCCATGGAGGTGTTTGTTCCGCGATCGGATCAACTGGTGGTGCTCTCGATCGTCATGGTGCTGTCTTCTTGTGCGGTAAATTCCGGCATTCGAGATCCCCGGTGTATTACCTGCAAAATTTCGGCATCCGCGCGGCATGCGTGCCGGTCCGGCCGGACCGGCGACTCTGAACGGCGGGATATGCCGGCCGCACGGATCATCCGATCCATGTGCGGCCCCGCGATCCTGATGGTCGTCGCCGATGTGCGCCACGGGAATATTTCTGATGCGGGCGGGCGGGCAGGTGTGCCGGGTACCTCGGCACGGTCCGGTGCCTGGTGACGGCCGGGCCGCCTGCGAGACTGGGGGCGATGGGTAGCGTCAGCCAGGTTCCCGGCGAGGCCNTGGACGCCGACAGTGACAGTGACAGCCCCGGTCTGCCGTCCGTCCACTCCGGACAGCTCGCCCCGCCGGCGCCAGTGCCAGCTCAGCCCTTGTCGACACGGCCGAGGTCGCGCCGCGCGCCCGGCGCGACCTTCGCGAAGCCCGGCTCTGGGATGCGGGCGGCTCTCGGTCGAGGCCGGCGGGGCGTGCGGAGACACGCGGTGTTCGCCGTACTGTTCGCCCTCGCGGTCGCCGCCCGGGTGCTGGTGCTGGTCGCCTACCCGCCGGCGCTGATGTATCTCGGGGACTCCGCCGCCTACCTGGACCAGGCCTGGCGCGATCTGTGGCCGGGGGACTGGCGGCCGTCCGGCTATCCGATCTTCCTGCGGATTCTCGACGGCCCCAGCCACGTGACCCGGATCGTGGTCGTGCAGCACCTGCTGACTCTGGTCGTCGCGATGGCGCTGTACGCGGTGGCGGTGCGGGCGGTCCGCCGGCCCTGGCTGGCCGCACTCGCCGCGGCCCCCGCGCTGCTCGCGCCGTGGGTGCTGGACCTGGGTCAGTTCGTGCTGGCGGACAGCCTGTTCGGGGTGCTCGTCTCGGCGGGCGTCGCGGTGCTGGCGGGCTGGCGGCGGCCGCGGGCCGCCGCCGCCGCGGGCGCAGGGCTGCTGCTGGGCGCGGCGCTGTGCGTGCGGACGGTGGGCTACGGGCCGCTGGCGGTCGCCGTTGTCGTGCTGGTGGCCGACGCGGTCGCCGTCGCGGTCGCCGGCCGCGGCCGGCGGGCGCCGGTGCGGGCGGTCGCCCCCGTCGTCGCGTTCGTGGTGGCGGCCGCCGTGCCGGTGGGCGCCTACGCGGGCTGGAGCGCGGCCGAGGGCAAGGGCTTCACGGTGTCCGCGCATTCCGGCTTCTTCCTGTACGGGCGGGTGGCCCCGTTCGCCGACTGTTCGACGATTTCCCGCGCCGACCTGCGTACTCTGTGTGACCCGCGNCCCACCGACCAGCGCGGCGCGCCGGTCCGCTACCTGTGGCCCGCCGACTCGCCGTTGCGCCAGGGCCACCGGCAGATCCCGCCGGGGCGGGAGGACCTCGCGGGGACGTTCGCGCACGTGGTGGTGCGCGAGCAGCCGTGGGCGCTCGTCACGTCCTCCGCCCGCTACCTCGCCGGCTACCTGGACCCGGTCCCGTACGAGACCCCGTTGACGTCCCGGGCGGACACCTGGGAGCTGCCGACCCGCGTCACCAACGTGCTGCCCCCGGACGACGCCCACGCCGACGACGGCTACTTCGTCGCCACGGCGGTGCGCTCGCCGCCGGCCAGCCTGCTCGCGGCCTGGTCCCGGATTTCCTACGCCCCGCTGCCGCTGGTCGGCCTGGGCCTGCTGGCGGGAATGGCAGCGTCGCTGCTCACGGCCGGCCGGACGATCCGGGCCCGGCGGGCGCTGCGGCGGGCCAAGCGGCCCCCGCAACGGTCAGCGGCTGCGCCGGCTCCCGATCGTGCCGCCCCTGCCGGGATCGGTCGGGTGTTCTGGCTGGCAGCCGGATCCGGGGTGTCGACCCTCGTGCTGTCCGCGGTCACCGCCGGCTTCGACTACCGCTACCTCGGCGCCGTCATCGGGCCGGTCGCCCTGGCCGCGGTCATCGGCGCGGGCGCGTTCGTCGCCGCGCTGCGGGGGCGAACCGCTGGATAGCCGGCGCGGCCCGGGCGTTACCGTCATATCGGCGGGGACGGACGGGGGCTCGCGCGCCGCCGGTTGATCGGCGGGGGGTGCGGGATGGGACGGCACCGCTCGACCGGCCCGGACGACGATGACTTCGCCGCCGGCCGCACGGCCGCCAAAGCAGCCGAGGTCCATGGTGGTGCCGCCCAGCAGGCGGCCGAGATCCACGGTGGTGCCTCACGGGAGGCCGCGGGTGGTCCTGCGGGCGATGCGCCGCCGGGGGCTGCCGGCCGCGGTCCGGCGATGCGACGGTGGTTCGTGACCGGGGTGGCTGCGGCCGGTCTGATCTTCAGCTCGCTGGGGCTGCTCGTCGCCGCGGTGGTCCCGCCGTTCACCGGGGCCGACGAGGCGCAGCACACGGCGTACGCCCTCGAGCTCGCCCACGGTTCGCTGCCGCAGCTCGACACCCCGGTGCGCGCGCGGGTGCCCGGCATGCCGGGACTGCCGGCGAGCTGCCGGGCCTCGCCCGCACAGGCCCGGGCCGCGGTCGACGCGCATGCCGACGGGCTGTGCGGGGTGCGCCTCGGCCGGGGGCTGTCCAACTTCGATCTGGTCTACACCGCCAACCATCCGCCGTTGTTCTACGCCGTGGAGGCGGTGCCGCTGCGGACCGGCGAGGCGTCGGGCCATCCGTTGGCCGGATTCCGCGCCGCGCGCGTCGTCAACGTGCTGCTCGGCGTGGGCGTCGTCGTCGCGACGGCGGCGTTGTGCCGCGGGCTGCTGCCGCGACGGCCGGGCGTCGCGGTCGGGGCGGCGGCGGTCATCGGGACCGTCGGGCTCGTCGTCGTCACCTCCGGGCAGATCTACAACGACACCCTGGCGATGGCGACCGTGACCGGGCTGCTCGCGGTGACCGTCGCCCTTGCCCGCCGCGGCCCGAGCCCGCGGATCCTCGCGGGACTCGCGGTGCTCGGGCCGGCCGCGGCGGCCAGCCGGGCGAGCGGCGCGGTGGCTCTCGCCGCCGTGGTGCCCGCCGTCGCCGCCGCCGTCGCGCTGCACACCAGGGGAAGCCGGGCTCGCCGGGCCGGCCGGGGCCTGGCCGCCGCCGGTGGGCTGCTTGCCCTCACCGTCGCCGCCGTCGGCTGGTTCTACCTGCGCAATCAGCGCCGCTACGGCGATCCCACGGCCTCCGAGCGGATCGCGGACATGTTCCCGCTCGGCGGGGCACACCCCTCGATCTGGCAGGTGCTGCGCAACGGTGATCTGTGGTGGTACGTCTACCGCGGGTTTTTCGGCCGGCCCACGCTCGTCACCGGTCACGCCGAGCAGGTCGCCGTCGGCATCGCGGTGGTCACCGGCGCCGGTCTGGCCGCGGCGGCCCTGCGCGCGTGTGCCCGACGCCGGTCCACAGGGGGTGCCCCCAGTCCGTCCGCGGCCGATCCGAGCAGCGGCGGTGGCAGCGGCGGTGGCAGTGGCGGCGGCAGCAACAGCGGCGGCGGTGGTGGTGGTGGTGGCGCGGTCGTCGGCTGGCTCCTGGTGGCCGGGCACTGCCTGCTCGTCGTCGCCACCCTGGTGGGATACGTGGCCGCCGGTGGGGCGTCGTTCACCCGCTATCTGCTGCCGATGGCACCGGTGCTCGCGATCGGCGTCGCCGCGTCCTGCCGAGCCCTGCCGCTGGGCCGGCGCGGGTTGCCGACCCTGGCCGTCGTCGCGGCGATGGCCGCCTGCACGCTGGTGCTCATCGGGCGGGAACTTGCCTGGAAGCGGCCCGCCCTCGCGCCGCTCGCCCTGCCCGACCGGCTGCGCGCCGCCTGGGCGCTGGGCGGGCCCGGCTCGCCGCGCGTCGGCCTGGCGGTCCTGGCGGCCGCCGCGATCGTCGCCGGGGCGCTGCTCGCCGCCGCCCTAGGAAAGCTCGGCGACCCGGCGGTAGACGGCCGCGGTCAGCTCCGCGGTGCGCCGCCAGGTGAAGGTGCGGGCGTGGGCGCGGCCCGCCTCGGCGTCGCCGGGGGAGGCGAGCAGGGCGAGGATCGCCTCGGCGAGGTCGTCGGCGAACGAGTCCCGGTCGGCCTGCCGGACCAGCCGCACCGGGCTGGCGACGGAGTCGACCAGGGCTCCGGTGACCTCCCGGACGGTCGGGATGTCGGCGGCGACGACCGGGGTGCCGGCGGCGAGCGCTTCCAGGGGCGGTAGGCCGAAACCCTCGTAGCGGGAGGGGAAGCACAGCACGCTGGCGCCCGCGACCGTTGCCCGCAACTGGTCGGCGTCGAGGTAGCCGGCGGTGATGACGCTGCCGGCGGGCAGCCCGGCGAGGTCGAGGGTCGGCCCCCACCCCGGCGGTCCGACGAGGACCAGCGGGGGGGCGCCGAGTTGCGCCGCCTGCAGCCGGCGCACCGCCTCCAGC
This sequence comes from Frankia sp. ACN1ag, assembly GCF_001414035.1. Classification (NCBI taxonomy): domain Bacteria; kingdom Bacillati; phylum Actinomycetota; class Actinomycetes; order Frankiales; family Frankiaceae; genus Frankia; species Frankia sp. ACN1ag. The sequence goes on from NZ_LJPA01000006.1 coordinate 65,372, forward strand.
AGGACCGGCAGGTTCTTGCGGGGTTCGACCGAGCCGACGAAGAGCAGGTACTGCTCGGGCAGGCCGTGCGCCTGCAGCCAGGCGGCCGTCGGCGCCGGGGTGGTGAACCAGGTGTCGTCGACGCCGAGCGGGGTGGGGGTGACCAGCGCCGGGTCGAGCCGGTAGGCGGTGATCACCTCGTCGGCGACGGCCCGGCTCGGGGTGAGCACGGCGCAGGCGCGCCGCAGCCCGCGGGGGACGAGATCGCTGTAGCGGGCGGAGGCGGCCGTGACCGTGTCCGGGGTCCGCAGGTAGGACAGGTCGTGGATGGTGAGCACGCCGCGGGCGTGGCGCAGCGGCGGGAGGACGAAGTTGGTCCCGTGCACGATGTCCGCAGCGCCGGTGAGCCATTCCACGGGCGGCTGCTCGCCGCGGATCCAGGCGTCCTGGAGCAGTCGCGCCGGGGCTCGGCGGGCGGCCGGGCGCACCCCCGCCGGCAGGCTCCCGGCGAGCTCGTCGAGCCCGCGCCACGTGAACGCCGTCGCCGCCAGCTCCCAGGAGGTGTCGAGCCGGGCGAGGCCGGCCAGCAGGTGCTCGGTGTAGCGGCCGACGCCGGTGCGCCGCCCGAGCAGCGGCGTGCCGTCGAGCACGATCCTCATCCGGTGCCTCCCGCCGCTGTCGTGTCGCTCCCGCGCTGCCCCGTCCCGGCCAGCCCCCGTCCCGGCCAGCCCATGTCCCGGTCAGTCCTGGTCCCGGTCAGTCCTGGTGCCGGTCAGTCCTGGTAGAGCCGGCGGCGGTCGGCGATGTCGCGCCACTGGTGGGCGAACGCGTCGTCCGAGAAGGTCTGGGCCCGTTCGACCGCCGCGGCCGCGAGCCGGCCGCGCAGGTCGTCCTCGGCGGCGAGCCGGCGGGTGAACGAGGCGACCTGCTCCGGTCCGGTCCACCGGTAGCCGTCGACGCCGTGCCGGACGATCTCCCGCTGCCCGGCGCGGTCGATGACGACCGGCACGCAGCCGCCGGCCATCGCCTCGACGGTGGTCATCCCGAAGTGCTCCGCCGTCCAGGGACGGCGTCGGTCGTCCTCGCCGTAACCGGTCGCCGACCAGAACACCGAGCTGGTCGACAGCAGGTGCTCGACCTGCGCCCGCGGGGCGTTCGGGTGAACCTGCACCGGCAGGCCGGCCCCGGCGGCGCGGACCTGCTCCAGGTAGGGCCGTTGGGAGTCCTCGCAGCCGCCGACGACGTGCATCGTCCAGCCCGGCAGGTCGCCGGCGCGGTACAGCTCGCCGAACCACTGCACCATCTCAAGCTGCCGCTTGGCGTGCCCGAGGCCCGGCATGAAGAACCGTCCGACGGTGACGACGGCCTTCTCCCGGACCGGTGCCGGGTGCAGCCGCTGCACCTGGATCGGGGGGAACAGCACGTCGGCGTCGCGCTTCCACAACCGCCGGATCCAGCCCCGGGTGAACTGCGAGTTGGCCATGACCACGTCGTAGCCGTCGAGGTAGGCCAGGTCCGCCGGGTCCCGCAGCAGCCAGGGGAAGCGCAGCGGCAGGCGGGCGATCGGTCCCTCGTCGCCGTCGGTGACCCGCGGCCGGCTCACCGCGACGCCGAGTTCGCGCACGTCCGCGGCGCCCGGCGAGAACGCGTCGCTGACCAGGGTGAGCTCGGTGCCGTCGGTGGTCGGCGGCAGCGGCACCTCGAACGGGGCGAAGTCGGCGCCGATCTCCAGCTTGGCCAGCACCCCGCCGCCCGCGTCGAGGACCCGCAGCGACGTGCCGGCCGGTGCGCCCGGACGGCCGATGTCGGCGCGCAGGGTGCGCCGCTCACCCGGGCTGACGGCGAGGATGCCCGACCCGTTCGTCCAGGTCCACTGCCGGCGGCGGCCGCCCTCCGGTGGGTACCAGCCCTGGCCGAAGCTGACCGCCGGGCGCACCCCGCGCAGCAGCGGGCCGGCGGTGCGCACCGCGGCCTTGCGCCAGGCCGCCATGTCGTGGTCGAAGGGCGTCGGGAAGAAGCACAGGTACGCCGAGCGGCGGGACTGCGGCGCGATGCGGCTCATGTACGAGCCGTTGACGAACAGGTCGTAACCCGCGGACACCGCCGCGATGGCCTCCTCACCGCGGTCCGGCAGCCGGACATAGCGGCAGCCGGCGAGATCCAGGCCGAGATGGCTGCCGAGCTGGTCGAGGTCGACCTCGGAATGCCCGAGGATGTCGACGCTCGCGCCCTCGGCCGCCAGCACCTGGGCGATCATGCCGTTGTGGCGTTCCCCGCCGCCCATCGAATGCCAGAACCGGTTGTAGACGGCGGCCCGCACCCCCCGCGCCGGCCGTTCGTCGGCGCTGGCGGCCGCGCTGGCCGTGGCGGCCGCGGTGGCCGCAGCGGCCGCGGTGGTCGGCGCGGCGGGATCCGTGGCGCCACTCGCGAGCTCGCTCATCGGGAGACCAGCCAGCTCTGCAGGCTCGAGCGCCGCTCGGCGGCGGTGCGGCCGATCTCGCGCCGGGCCCGCAGCATCGCGGGCAGCAGCCGCAGGTACGAGCCGTACACCCGCAGCCGCAGCAGCGTCGGGCGCAGCGCCGGCCGGCTGCGGCCGCGCCACGCCTGGCGCAGGGTGCGCACCGCGATGGAGGCGGTCGTCGCCGGGTAGCGCAGCACCGCGGACAGCGCCAGCGTCGCCGTCGCGTCCTTGGTGAGCATCAGCAGCCGGTTGCGGTCGGTGTGGAAGACGAACAGCGGCGACCACTCGACGCTCGACGCCGAGTGGATGTGCCGCAGCACCGCGCCTGGGACGTAGCGGATCGTGTACCCCCGCGCCCGGATCCGCCATGACAGGTCGGTGTCCTCGTAGTAGAGGAAGAACGCGTCGTCGAACCAGCCGAGCTCGTGACCCAGCGACGACCGGATGGCCATCCCGTTGCCGCAGGCGGTGAACACGTCCTCCGGCTGGTCGAACTGGCCGGCGTCGACCTGCTGGTAGCCGCGGTCCGCGCCATAGCCGTCGGTGAGCACGATCCCGCCGACGTTGTTGATCACATCGACGCGCGGGGCCTCCCCGACGACGGTGAGCGTCACCGTCGTCGACTCGCGGCCGACGGCCAGTTCGGCCCGGCCGCCGTCGGCGGCACCGGTCGGGCCGTCCCAGCTCAGGACGACCTGCTTACCCGACTCCGCCGCCCAGGTGAATCCGAGGGTGACCGGCCCACCGTCCGGGATCGGGACGCACAGCTCGCCGTCGCCGCGGGTCCAGAAGTACGGGGCCTTCGCCGGCCCCTCGGCGCCATAGGTCAGCTTCTCCCAGAGCACCTCGCGCAGCGCCTCGCGCCCGTTCACCGTCACCGACGACACCCGGACGCCCAGCTCCCGGGAGTCGTGCGGGCCGGGCACGAAGGTGGGCGTGCTCAGCCGCATCCGCAGGAAGCGGGGCAGGAACACGACCTTGCCGGTGGCGGCGCCGAGGTGCTGGCCACCGGGCTCGCCGAACGGCCCCAGCAGGGCCGCGNGCCACGTCGGTTCGGGAACGGCGTCGTTGTTCACCAGCACCGCGTACGGCGTGGTGACCTGGCGCAGGGCGAGGTTGTTGCCGCCGGCGAAGCCGAGGTTGCGGTCCGAGGGCACGACCCGCACCCAGGGGTAACGCTCGGCGAGCAGCTCCCGGGAGCCGTCCGCGGAGGCGTTGTCGACGACCCAGGTCTGGAAGGCGAAGCCCGCGTCCTGCTTGGCGATGCCGTCGAGGCAGGCTGGCAGCAGGTGCGCCCCGTTCCAGTTGACGATCACGATGGTCGCCAGCGGCTCGGTCCCCGCGCCGCCGCCCGGCCCGGCGGTGGTTCCCGTCTGCTTCCGCTCCGTCATCCGCGCAGCCTCGCCTCGTAGTCGACCTTGAGAAGCCCGTCCGCCTGCGGGCCGCTGACGCCGAACAGCTCCTCGAACCGGCGGGTCGTCACCGGGGCGCCGGTGGTGGCGTCCGAGACGTGCACCTTGACCGCGAACGCCCCGAGTAGTTCGGGTAGGTGCGGGATGGAGAAGTCCACGATGTGCCGCCCGGGGCCGACGGCGAGCCCACCGGGGGGCGTCTCCATCATCCAGATGGGCACCTCGCTCTGCCCGACGATGTAGGTGTGCAGATAGATCTGCTCCGGGGCGCCCTCGGTGACGTCGAGCTCGACGCTGACCGTGAGCCGCTCGCCCGGGTCGTACTGCACCATCGGCAGCCCGCCGGGATCCAGGCTGAAGGCCACCGACTGGGGGCGGACGGTGGCGTACTCCCACGACACCGGACCCTCGGCCGGCAGGCTGCCCAGCTTCTGCCGCAGCAGCTTCGTGCCCACGGCGGGGTTGCCGTCGTAGATCAGCGAGCCGGACTCCAGGACCAGGATCCGGTCACACATGCTCTCGATGAGGTCGAGGGAGTGGGTGACGAACAGGATCGTGCGCCCCTGCGCCCGGAACTCGGCGATCTTGGCCAGGCACTTGCGCTGGAACGCCTCGTCGCCGACGGCGAGCACCTCGTCGACGAGCAGCACGTCCGGATCGACGTGCACGGCCACGGCGAAGCCGAGGCGCACGTACTGGCCGGACGAGTAGTGCTTCACGTCGTCGTCGATCTTGTGCCGCAGCTCGGAGAAGTCGACGATCGAGTCGAACAGTCGGTCGATCTCCCGCTTGGACAGCCCGAGCAGCGAGGCGTTGAGGTAGACGTTGTCCCGCCCGGACAGCTCGCCGTTGAACCCGGCGCCGAGTTCCAGCAGCGACGCGATCCGGCCCTGCACCGAGACCTGTCCGCTGGTCGGGCGCAGGATGCCGGCGAGCACCTTGAGCAGGGTCGACTTCCCTGAACCGTTCGCCCCGGCGAGCCCGACCGTCTGGCCGCGCCCGATCGTCACGTCGACGTCGCGCAGCGCCCAGAAGTCGTCCCCGGCGGGGCCACCGCGGCGGACGAACCGTTCCTTCAGGCTCGTCGCGCGGTTGTGGTACGAGACGAACCGCTTGCTCACCCCGGTCCCCTGGATCACCACCGCCGAGTCGGGGACGGCCTCGCCGGGGCCGACCTGCTCGGGGGCACCGAGGGGATCGACCGCTGCGGGCCCGCCGGCCGGCGCCGCACCGTTCGCGCCGGGGACGCCCCAGGGATCCGACCGACCCGGCGGCGTCGCGGCGACCTCCGGGTAGGACGGCGGGGCGAGGTCGAGCGGTGTGGGGTCGAGCGCGGTGGGGTCGCGCGCGGTGGGGTCGCGCGGTGCGGGGTCGAGCGCGGCGGGGCCGGCCGGCGCGGCGCCGTCGACCGGGCCACGCGGGGCCGCGGGACGCCGCCCCCACGGCGGGGAGGCCGCACCGCGCTGGTACGCGGACGAGTGTCGGGCCACTACAACTCCTTGCTGGCCGCCGGCGGACGTCTCACCATGATCGCACCGCGGTCGGCGTGCTGGCTCCAGGGCTCGCGGCGGCGGACGACGACGTCGCCGGGCCGCCGGGAGCCCACCTACAGATCCTCGGCGAAGTCCGCCTGCATGGTGCGGAACACGTGGAACCCCACCCAGAGCAGGACGACCGAGATCGCCCCTGCGACGGCGAGATGTTCCAGGTAGAACGTGTATCCCGGGTCCGCCTGGACGGGGGTCGAGCCGGTGGAGCCACCCCCAGGATCGTAGATCGCGCGTTGGAACGTGATGACCACCACTGCCATCGGGTTGAGCAGGTACACCCAGGTCCACTCGTGCAGCCGGTTCTGGATCAGGCCGAAGGCGTAGACCATCGGGTTCAGCCAGAACCAGGCGAGCAGGGCGACGTCGAGCAGGTGGGAGGTGTCGCGGTAGCGCACGTTGAGGGCGCTGACCAGCAGCGACAGTGCGACCGTGAACGTGATGGCGACGGCGCCNGCGGGCACGAGCAGCAGCAGGTCGGCGCCGATCAGGTTGTAGCCGAGGATCAGGATCACCACGAAAAGCACGAGCAACTGGAGCAGGAAGTGCACGGCGGCGAACCCGACCGCCGACAGCGGGAGTACGGCGAGCGGGAACCGCACCTTCTTGACCAGGTTCGCGTTCGCGACGACGCTGCCGCACGCCGAGGACACGCTGCCCGAGAAGGCGTTCCAGATCAGCAGCCCGGACATCAGGTAAATGCCGAACCGCGGAATTCCGGACTTGAGGACGATCTGGAAGACGAACGTGTACACCACGAGCAGGAGCATCGGGTTCGCCAGCGACCAGGCGAAGCCCAGCGTGGAACCCTTGTACTTGACCTTCAGATCCTTGCGGATGAGATTGCGTAGCAGTTCCCAACGCACCCTCGTCTGCGCCCGGCTGCGGCGGGCCAGCCGGCTCGGGTCCATCGCGTGCTGCCCCGGGCCGGGGCCCGCCGGATGCGGGGACGGGGCCGTCGGCGTACCCGCCGGCAGCGGAGCGTCAGCCAGATGTGACATGACCGGCCCTCCCCGTCCCCCGGAGGTCGGGCCGCCGGTCCCCGGCACGGCGTGGCTGGAGCTGCACCTGTCCGCTCCTCACTCGACACGACAGAGATCTGACAGTACCGAGAACCGTCTCCGGCCCGGCACGCCCCCGGCCGGGGCAGCGCCGGGACACGCCCGCCGGACGCTGCGCCCCCCGAAGGGTGATGCGCCCCACGGAGGGTGTTGTCCCGATCGCGGGTGAATGGCCGATGGAGCGCGATGGCGAACCGGCCCGCTTCTCGGCGGAATCGTGACGGTACCGTGCCCGGACCGAGCCGGCGCCGCCACCCGGTCCGCTACCCGGTCCGGTGACCGGTGCCCGGAACGGGGTTCATAGTATCGACCCGTCCATCTGGCTTCGGCCGGCCGATGCCGCGTGGGGGATTCCCGACGTTTGGCGGCCGTCGGGGCCGACCCGGCGGAGGCGGCCGTACCGGTCGCATGGAGCGGCCGTTCCGGTCGCATGGAGAGGACGGCCGTGTTCACCGACGTCCGACTACGCGAAGTGTGGTCGCATCTGGAGTCGGGCGGGGCACAGGCCCTGACTCTCGATGTCTTCGACACCTTGTTGTGGCGCATGGTGCCCGAACCCACCCACGCGTTTGTACTGCTGGGCCACCGGCTCGCCGACGCCGGCCACCTGCCGCCCAGCGTCTCGCCGGGAGAGTTCGCCCGGCTGCGCGTGCACGCCGAGCATGTGGCGCGGATGCACGCCCATGACGCCCGCGGCACCCACGAGGTGCGCCTGGACGAGATCTGGCAGGTGCTGGCGCCCGCGCTGCCGGGGACCGCCGGGGTGCAGGACCTGATCGACGCCGAGGTCGCGGTCGAACGCGAACTGTGCCGGGCCGACCTCGCCGTGGTCGAGCTCGCCGAGCTCGCCATGACCAAACTCGGCCTGCCGGTGTACCTGCTGTCGGACACCTACTTCTCCGCCAGCCAGCTCGAACGGCTGCTGAACCGGCCGGAGCTCTCGGGGGTGCAGTTCACCCGGATCTTCACCTCCTCCGATGCCGGGACCTCGAAGAGCGACGGGCTGTTCCAGCACATGCTGGCCGCGTCCAGTCTCCAGCCGTCCCGGGTGGTTCACCTCGGCGACCATCCCGTCGCCGACGTCGAGGGCGCCCGTGAGCACGGGCTCGTCGCCATCCACTACCCCAAGTACGCCGGATCGCTGCGGCAGACCCTCGACCTGGAGGGACTTCGTAACCAGCCCAGCGACGACGTCCCCATCGACCCGGTCGACGGCGACTTCGGGATGACCGCCCTGCGCGCCCGGACGCTGCACCGCGCGGACGCCCTCGCCGTGCCCGCCGGACTGCGCCGCTACTGGGAGACCGGGGCCACCGTGTTCGGCCCGGTCTTCGCCGGTTTCGCCGAATGGGCGGTGGAGCGGGCACGGGACTTCGGCGCCGACCACATCCACTGCCTGATGCGGGAGGGGGACTTCCTGTCCCGCCTGCTCGTCGACCCGGGCGAGGACGTCGGCATCTCCGTGTCGACGATGTGGGCGTCCCGGCAGGTGTGTGCGCTGTCCAACGTGTTCGAGGGCAGCCCGGAGGAGCTGAAGAGCTTCCTGGTCCGCCGGCACGCGCCGAGCGTCGGCCAGCTGCTGCGCCAGCTCGGTGTCCGGCTGGAGCACGTCGCCGGCATCTCCGCGCTGGCCGACCGGCGCCTCGACGTGCCGGGCCTGCTCGACGACACCCTCGAAGAGCTCTGCTCGGACGAGCGGATCCGCAGCGAGATCGTGCTGACCGCCACCCGGCTGCGCGAGCGCTACGTGCGCTACCTCGACAGCCAGCTCCCGGAGACCGGCCGGGTCGTCTTCCTCGACCTGGGCTGGGGCGGCACCATTCAGGCGCTGCTCACCCGCCTGCTGGCCTCCACCGGCCGCAAGCTGGACATCCTCGGCCTGTACCTGGCGACGAACCAGGCGGCGATGAGCCACCGGCTCGCCGGTATGGAGCTGGAGGGCTACGTGGCCTCCGGTGGCCAGCCGGAGACGATGGCCAACCAGCTCATGCGCAGCCCCGAGGTGCTCGAGCAGCTCTGCATGCCCGACGTCGGGTCGCTGGTCTCGTTCGACGAGATGAGCAACCCGGTCCTCAGCATCGACCGGACCTCACGCACCCAGGTCGCCCAGCGTGCCGCGGTGCAGGACGGCATCCTCGCCTTCCAGCGGGAATGGCTGCGTTACCGGCGCTCGGAGACCCCGATGCCGTCGCTGGTCTCCGCCGNGGCGCGCCGCGCCGGGCTGCGCACGCTGACCCGGTTCGTCGCCCGCCCCACCGCCACCGAGGCCGCCGCGTTCGGCTCCTGGGCCCACGACGACAACTTCGGCTCCGACGCCACCGAGGGTCTGCTGCCGCCGGAGCTCGTGCGCCGGATGCCCTATCTCACCCCGGCCGACATCGACCGCATCTCCATGCGGGAGCTGTACTGGCCCGCGGGCGTCGCCGGCGTCGCGAACCGGCCGCTCGCCGTCATCAGCGGGCTGGCCGCGGCTGCCGGCGTCCCGCCGGAGGAGGTCTCGCCGGAGGCCGCCGCCGGCCCCGTCGAGGTCTACGTCGACACCGGGGCCGACTTCGTCAACGGGGTGAAGGAGACGGCGCTGACCCGGTCGGCCCGCGACGGGCTGTCGCTCGTCCGGCTCAGCCTGGAGGCCGTCGGCGCCCGCCGCATCCGCATCGACCCGGCCGGCCGGCGCGGGCTGCTGCGGCTGGACTGGCTGACGCTGTCGTTCCACATCAACAACATCGCCGAGCCCTACAAGGTGACCATCACCTCGCTGGACGACCCCGCCCAGCAGCTCGCGCTCATCGGCCTGCGGCTGCTCCAGTCGAACCTGGTGGAGATCCTCGGCGACGACCCCCAGTTCGTCTACACGATCGACCTCGCCTCCCAGCCGCATCTCGCCGGGGTCTACGCCCTCGACGTCGAGATGGCCTTCGGCTGGATGGGCATCCGGGGCGACTCGCTGATCCTGCCCGCCGCCGGCCCGGCCCGGGACGGGCTCCCCGTCCGGGCGGCCCGCAAGATCCGGCGCGAGCTCGGAGGACTGCGGTGACCGACCAGCGGGACCCCGAACCCGCCGCCATCGGACCGCTCGACGGTGCCGACGCCCCGGGCGCCCCGGGCGAGGGCGCAGAGCCGGGCGAGCCCGCGGTCCGGGGCCCGTTCGAGGTTCGCGGCGGCCCGTCCCGCCAGCCCGGCCCATCCCCGTCCGCGGTGGCGGTCTCCTCGGTGGCGTCGGCGACCGACGTGGCGACGCACGCCGTCGCCGAGACCGGTCCCACGGCCGGGACCGGGTCGGTTGATCCGGAGGAGCACGGTGCCGTCCGGGACAGCTTCGCCGAGCTCGCGGCCATCGCCGCCGCCAGCGACCGCGCTGGCGGCGACCCCGTCGGGACCGATCTGGCCGGTAGCGGCCTCACCGGTAGCGGTCCCGCCGGGGCCGACCTCACTGGGGCCGATCTCGGCGGGGCCGATCGTGGCGGGACGGGCCCCGGGTTCGGCCTCGCCCGCCAGGGCGACCACGCCCTCGACGTGGGCGACGCCGCCGAGCCGACGCTGGCGCCGTTGCTGCTGCACTCCCTGTCCGACCTGCGGGAGATCTGGGTGCCGCTGATCGAGGCGTCCGGCGCGCGCAGCGTGGCGGAGATCGGCTCGGAGAGCGGGGTCACCACCTCCCTGCTCGTCGACCTGCTGCGCCGCGGGGGCGGTGGTCGGCTCGTCGTCGTCGACCCGAACCCGGGGGTGGCGCCGGCTGCCGGCGGCGGGCTCGACGTGCAGGTCATCCGCGGTTACAGCCCGCAGGCCCTCGACGACCACGCGCCGACCGACGCCTACCTCATCGACGGGGATCACAACTACGCCACCGTGCGCGGCGAGCTCACGGCGATCGCCGACGCGGTCGCCCGGTTCAGCCGCTCGTACTTCCCGCTGGTGGTCCTGCACGACGTCGGCTGGCCGGCGGGGCGGCGCGACCAGTACTACAACCCGGACCGGGTGCCCGCGGACGCCCGCCAGCCGCACTCGTGGGACGTCGGCGTCGAGATCGACGATCCCGGCGTGGTCCGCGGCGGCTTTCGCGGGATGGGGGCGTTTGCCTGGGCGCTGACCGAGGGGGGCCCGGGCAACGGGGTGCGCACGGCGATCGAGGACTTCGTCGCCGAACACGCCGACCTGCGGTTCTTCACAGTCGCGCCGATCTTCGGCCTGGGCGTGATCGTCGACCGTCGGGCGCCGTGGGCACGCCAGATCGCCGACCTGCTGACGCCCTGGGTCTCCAACCGCCTGCTGTCCCGGATGGAGCGCAATCGCGTCGACCTGTACCTGCACGTGCTGCGGTTGCAGGACGCGGCGGCGGCGGTGGCCCGTGCGCGGCAGCGGGAGTGGGCCCGGCTCGACGACGAGCGCAGTCGGCTTGCCGCGGTCGAACTGGAGCACCTGCACCGCATCGGCCAGTTGGAGCACGAGCTCGCCGAGCTGCGCCGGCGCGAGGCCGAGGACGCCGAGCGCGCCGTCCACGGCCACCGGGCGGCCGCCGACGCCGACGAACCGAAGCTCATGCAGGTCGCCCGGATCGCCGGCTCGGCGCTGCGGTCCCGGCTGAGCCCGACCGGGCAGGAACGGCTGGCGCGGGTGCAGACCCGGATCGCCGACACCGGCACCGGCCGCACCGCCCTGCCCGCCCTGCGTCGCCGGCCGAGTGCCTCGCCGCGGGGTGGCCCGAACGATCCGGACGGCCCCCCGCGCGGGTAGGCCCATGGCCTCCCCGATCCTGGACGGCCCCGATCCTGGACGGGTGATTGCAGGAGGTTGGTGACGATCCAGGTCGGGTCGACGGCCATCAACCTCCAGCAATGCGCCAGGAACGACCGGCGGATGGTTGAAAGTCGATGGACGCCGCCCGGCTGGCGCGGACCTGACGGTCTTCGCCAAAGCCGCGCCACGGTGCGGCTGCCATCATGAGGTCGCCCCTGTCGCTGTCCTCCCCCGAGGTGGATCATGGCTGTGCTCCGGATCGTCGCCGACCTGCCGTCCCGGTCCCTGCCGGCCTCCCGGCGCTTCTACGCGGCCGTCCTCGGGCTTGAGCCGGTTATGGACCATGGGTGGGTCGTGACGCTGAGCGATCCCGATCGACCGGGACCGCAGCTCAGCCTGCTGACTCACGATCTGACCGCGCCGGCCGTCCCGGCCGTCTCGGTCGAGGTCGACGACGTCGACGCCGCCCATGCCGCGGCTCTCGCCGCCGGTGCCGACATCATCTACCCGCTCACCGACGAGCCTTGGGGGGTGCGCCGGTTCTTCGTCCGGGATCCGGACGGCAACGTCGTGAACGTCCTCGGCCACTCCCGGCCCTGAGGATCGGGCCCGTCGTCAGCAGACCGGCTGTCAGCAGACCGGCTGGTAGGGGACGTCCGCGATGTGCCGCTGCCATTCGGCATCGTCGATCTGTTTCGACGGGTCGGCGCAGGCGGCGGCGATGAGGCTGGCATCGTCGATGCGGCTGATCCGCACGGTGTAGTCGTCGCTGGCGGTGGCGATGCCATTGCCATCCGGTGTCCACGCCAGGGCCTGGATCCAGTCGCCGTGCCCGCTGATCGTGCCGACCGACGCCGGGCGGCCGGTGCCGGAGACGTCCCACAGGTGCACGGTGGTGTCCCAGCCCGCGGTGGCCAGCGTCCTGCCGTCCGGGCTGAAGGCCAGGTCGAACACCCACTTCTCGTCGGCGGGGAAGGACGCGGTGGCCGCCGGGCGCGACGGGTCGGTGATGTCCCAGATGCGGGCCGTGCCGTCGTAGGCGCCGGTGGCCAACCGCCGCCCGTCTGGACTGAACGCCACCGCCCACACGTAGTCGGTGTGCGCGGTGATCGCCGCCAGCGGCCGCGGCCGGCGCGGATCGGTGATGTCCCACAGCCGGGCGGTCCGGTCGGCGCTCGCGGTGGCCAGCAGGTGGCCGTCGGGGCTGAAGGCGACTTCGTTGACCCAGCTCGTGTGCCGGTCGAGCACGGACAGCGCGGTGGGATGGCGCCGATCCGTCACGTCCCACAGCCGGGCGGTGTTGTCGTAGCCGGAGGTCGCCAGCGTCCGTCCGTCCGGGCTGAACGCGGCGTCGAGGACCCAGCCGTTGTGCCCGAGGATCACGGCGAGCTCGGCGGGATGGCGGGGGTCGCTGATGTCCCACAGGATCGCCGACCGGTCGTAGCTGACCGTGGCCAGCGTCCGCCCGTCCGGGCTGAACGCCGCGTCCAGGACCCAGGACGTGTGCCGGTTCAGGGTCGACAGCTTCACCGGATGCGTCCGGTCGGAGATGTCCCACAACTGGACGAGGTTGTCCGCGCCGGCCGAGGCGAGCAGCCGCCCGTTCGGGCTGATGCCGACGCCCAGCGCGGACGCCGTGTGCCCCGTGAGGACGCTGGCGGTCGCCGCGGCGAAGGAGGTGCGCAGCGCGGCGCGGGCCTCGCGCACCGGGCTGATGCGGTAGGCGGCCAACGACAGCCGGGCGGCGAGGTCCGCATCGGAGTTGCGCACGGCTTCGGCGGCCAGCGCCACCCGGGCCGCCGTCTCCTCCCGGCTCGGCCGCTGGCCGCCGCCCGTGGTCAGCGCCAGCGGCATCAACGCCGCGATCAGCAGTACCGCGAGGATGGGTGCGGCGAGCAGCGCGATGCGCCGCCGGTCCCACCGGCCGCGGCGCCGGCTCGGCGCGGCGAGGTCGCCCGCCGCGCCCACGCCCGCCGGGCCGGCGTCGGGACCGCCCCGCTCCGGGTCGCCGACGGCCCGGGCATGGTGGCCGGGGCCGGCGGCGGGCGGCGTCTGGTCCCGATCGGCCGGCGGCGGCCACGCTCCTGCGGCGCCGAGGTCGGCGCGTGCGGCGGGGCCGCCACGCCCCCCCTGCGCCGCCTCGCCGGCGGCATGGTCAGCGGCATGGTCGGGGGAGGTCCCGGGCCGAGCCGGATCGGCAGGCCGGGGCCGCACCCCCGGCTCGGCACCCGGCGGCGATCCGTTGCCCTCCGCCCCGACACGCTGGGGTGGGGCCAGCATCGGCGCCCCGGACCGGATGACGCGGGTCACGTCCGGATCAGGATGGGTCGAGGGCCCCATCCCCACCAGACGCAGGAACAGCTCCTGCGCGGTCGGCCGGGCGGCCGGATCCTTGCGCATCGCCTCCTCGACGATCGGGCGAAGCGCCGGGTCGAGGCCGTCGAGCAGCGGCTCGCGGTGCACGACCCGATAGAGCTGGACCGGTGTCGGGCCGTCGCCGAAGGGAAACGACCCGGTCCCCGCGTAGGTGACCAGCCCGCCCCAGGCGAACACGTCCGCCGCGGCCGAGACGGGTTCGCCGTTGGCCTGCTCGGGTGCCATGAACGCCGGGGTGCCGACCCGCTGGATCTCCTGGCTCAGCATCGTCTGGGCGTCCAGCGCCCGCGCGATCCCGAAGTCGATCACCCGCGGGCCGAGGGAGGACAGCAGCACGTTGGACGGCTTGAGGTCGCGGTGCACGAGACCCGCGCCGTGGATGGACGTCAGCGCCGCCGCGACGCTCACCGCGAGGCGTTCCAGATCGGCCGAGCGCAGCGGGCCCTCCGCGGCCACGCTCTGGGCGAGGGTCAGCCCATCGATGTACTCGGTGACGAGGTAGGGCAGCCCGCCCGGAGGGTCGACGACGTCGAGCACCTCCGCGGTGCAGAACCGGGCCACCCGGCGGGCGATGTCCGCCTCGCGCCGGAACCGGGCCCGGAACTCGGGCACCCGAGCCAGGTCCGGCCGGATCACCTTGACCGCGACGAGCCGGCCCGCGTACCCGGTCACTCCGGGGCGGCCCCGCCCGAGGTAGACGGTGCCCATCCCACCCTCGCCGAGCCGGCCCAGCAGCTCGACGTGGATGAGTTCCCGCGGGTCGTCGCGGTCGAGCGGCGCGACCGGGCCGCCCGGTCCCGACCCACCCGCCGCAGCCCCGCCGGCCGCAGACGGGTGGCTCACCGGGCCATGCGGCTCGGCCTGCGTGCCGCTCGGCGGCGGGGATGGCGCGCCGGGCGCGCCAGCGGATCCCGCGCTGGCGGCGCTCGCGAGCCCGGTCGCGGCGGCCAGGGCGGCGTGCCGCAGCGGGTCCTGAGGCAGCGACTGGTCCTGGGGCAGGAGCGGGTCGTGGGGCAGGAGCGAGTCGTGGGACAGCAGCGAGTCGTGGGGCAGCGAGTCGTGGGGCGCCGGCCTGGGGGCTGCCGGCGTGGCGGGCGCCGCGGACTGAGGCGATGTTCCCCCGGCGGGTGTGGGCGGGAACAGTACCGCGGCGGGTCCAGGCTCGACGGCCGGGCCCTGGTCGGGCGGCGGTGCGGGCTGGGGTGTCGTCCCCCGCGCCCTGCCCGTCTCCCGCTTGCGGCGCAAGGTCCCCCCCGAACTGAGATGGTCGACACCGCGGACCTCATGTGCACGATCATCATCTCATGGTCCGTTGAGCCCGGCCGGTGCCGTCTCGGTCGGTCCGGGCTCCGTGCCAGTGTGCCGCTGCGCGCGTGAGCGTGCACGCTGTGCAGTGCATAACGAAGCCTATGCCGGCATCGTCCCGGATTCGGCGGGTCAGCGTGGTTGCGGGTGGCGAGCGCCGTCGGCCTCGTTGGCCTCGTCGGTCTTGGCGGTCTCGTCGGTCTTGGCGGCCTCGTCGGCCTCGGTACTCGGCGCCGGTGGGCCGCCGGGTGCCGGTAGGGAAGTCGGCTGCGCGCCCTCGGGCCCGTCGGGCCGGGGCTGCCCGCTCGCCAGGGTGTCCCGGTGCAGCCGGGCCGCGCGGTTGCGGGCAGCCTCCCGCAGCCCCTGGGTCCGGGAGTCCGTCAGGACGACCCCGCGGCCGGGCCGGGACGGGCGGGCGTCGCGCTCGCCGATGACCAGCACCCACAGGCAGCCGACCAGGGTCGCCACCGCGAGCGCGCACACCGCGACGGCGATGAGGACCAGCGTCCCCTCCGACCACGGCGACCAGGCCGTCATGTCGTCCCACGCGTCGCCGAGATCGCCGTCCTCCGGCCGCCAGAAGTGCGGGAACACCATGCTGATCGACCAGACCTGCAGGGTGACCGCGCCCGCGAGGAACAGCAGCGGCATGACCCGCGACAGGTACCGGCCGGTGGCCGCCGCCCCCAGACCGATGCCGATCGCCAGCGACACCAGCCCGGCGTACAGGTATCGGCCGGAGATGCCGCTGACGTGGAACTGCTTGTCGAAGTTCTTGGCGGACTGCACCGCCATCAGCCCGAACAGGCCCCACGTGACCCACAGCAGGAGCAGCAGGTCGACCCGGATACGCCAGTTGCGGGCCCGGATCAGCGCGAGTGCGAAGAAGAAGATGACCAGGGCGGTGCCGGTGCGGACCGGGACGGTCGTGAGGTTGACCTCGAACCAACCGAACGATCCCCACCAGCGCAGGATCGTCCCGTTGATCAGGATCTCCCGGTAGGCGCCCCAGTCGTCGCCGAGGTACTGGCCCAGCGGGAAGCCGGGCGTCTCCGGCTGGAAGGCCCCCCAGCGCACGACGTTGACGATCCACCACCAGCCGCCCAGGGCGACCATGATCGCCCCGCCGAGCAGGATCTGCCGCCAGGGCGGTCGCTGCGCGGCGGCCGAGGGCCCGGCGGGTCCCGCGTCGGCGAGCCGGAACGGCCGGATGTCGGCCCGACCGCCGCCGGTGCTCGCCGCGCCGCGGCCGGTGCTCGCCCTGGGTGGGGGCGTGCCGGCCGGGTCCGCCGCGGGCGCGCGCGCCCGCAGCGCGCGGGCGTCCCGCCGGGCCCGGGACCAGGCCAGCACGTAGGCCAGCGCGNCCATCGGGACCAGCACGATCGCCAGCGATTTCGTCATCAGGGCGAGGCCGACGAAGCCACCCGTCCAGGCCGCCGTGCGCAGTGAGGTGTCCCCGCGCAGCACGTAGACGATGCTCACGGTCGCCAGCCCGGCGGTCAGGACCAGCAGGTTGTCGTTGTTGACGCTGGAGCCGATGTGGGCCAGCTCCGGGATGGCCAGNGGGACCAGTGCCGCGCAGGTCCCCGCCACCCGGCTGCCGTCGGACAGCCGGTGCGCCCCCGCCCAGGCCAGCAGCGGCAGCGGGGCCACCATCGCCGCGCTGACCAGGCGCAGGATGCCGATGATCTCGTCCCAGCGCAGGTTGTCGCCGCCGCCCGGGATCGCCTTGAGGATCACCGCGTTGACCCAGTAGTACAGCGGCGGGTGCTGGACGATCTGCTGGATGCCGCCCCTGGGCGCAGGCGTCCGCTCCAGTTCCTCCCAGCTCGGCCGCTCGTCGCGGGGCGTCGCCCGCGCGGCGGTGAAGGGCCCCGCGGAGAGGTCACGCGGCCGCTTGTCGGAGCCGTAAGGCGCCGCCATGATCGCGCCGACCCCGCCGCGAGTCACGATCACGTGCCCCGGATGGGGCCAGCCTTTGCCCTCCACCAGGCGCATCACGGCGTCGACGTGATTGGGCTCGTCGGGCGCGTGGTACTGCGGCATCATCACCGACCAGCCCGCCAGCANCGCCGTGAACAGCAGGGTGATCGCCCAGACGGTGGGGGGCGCGGTGCGCAGGATGCGCCACGGCCGAAAGCGGGTCCCGTCGGGGATCACGGCCGGGGCGGGCGCGGTGGCGGCGCGGGCCGCTGCGGTCGAATCCACGGAGTCACCCAAGCTCTGCACGGTCCCATCGGACGAAGGTGCTGTCATGCTACGGACACCCCCGCTCGGTTGACTGCCCGNGTATCCGCACATCGGCCCTGGTCGCGGACGGTGGCAAAGTGCCTTCTGGCGTGCCGCAGGTCACCGTCCGCAGTGTTCCCCCGAGACTCGAGTCACAGTCCGGCGGTGTCCGTGGTAGGCCCGCCTCAGGCCGCACGCCTCAGGCCGGGCGCCCACCGCTCGGCACCGCGAGCCCACGTCTCAGCCCGCGAGCCCACGTCCCAGCCCGCGAGTTCGTGCCTCGGCCCGCGAGCTCGTGCCTCAGCGCCAGGAGTCGATGTGGCCGACGACCTTTGCCGGTGACCCGGCGACGACGGCCTTCGGTGGGACGTCGCGGGTGACCACCGAGCCCGCCGCCACCACCGCGCTCTCGCCGACGGTGACACCCTTGAGGACGATCGCGCCGGTCCCGATCCAGGCCCGGTCCTCCAGCACGATCGGTCCGCTCACCGGCTGCTCGACACCGTCGACGACCATGGGATGGAAGTCGTTGTCGAGAAGCTGGGTGTTCCACGAGACGTTGCAGTAGGCCCCGATGGAGATCCGTTCCCGGACGAGGATCTTGGCGAACCCGTTGACGTTCGCGCCGGGGCCCAGTTCCAGCACGCCGGAGTCGACGACGACCCGCACGCCCCGCTGCAGCGAGACGACCCCCTCGCAGCGCAGCCGGCCCTCCGGATGCACCCGGATGATCGAGGTGTCGCGCTTGGTCGACAGGCCGAACCCGCCGAGGCCGACCCGCAGCGCCGCGCCCTCGGCGAACTCGATGCGCTCCCGACCCTCGATGACGGTCGGCGAGCCGAGCCAGATCGGCTGCTTGTGGGCGAGCGGGTACCGCAGTCCTGCGACGAACGAACGGGCCGAGGTCTCCCGGGCGGCCCGCAGCGTCCGCACGTGCCGCACGTATTCGCGTAGATCACTTCTGAACGCAGCCACGGCTCAAACAGTAGGCGCCGACGTGGCCCGGTCGTCGGCCCGGTCGTCGGACCTCGGGACGGGACGTGCCACTCTAGAACGGCGCGTCCGAATGGACGGACCGCGCATCACCGCCACGGACCGGCGATCGGAGTGGGGACGACGTCGGGCCGCGNCATGCACCGGCCCNCCGCCCCGCAGCGGCGATCACCGCCGGGAACGACGACCGGGAGCCACACCGACGTGAGTGTCAGCGCCATCCACAAGCCCGACCATCCGGAGGGCAGCACGCCGACGCAGCCTGCGGCCGGCGACGACCTCGTCGCGCTCGGACCCGACGTCCCTTACGTCACCATCGTTCTGCCCTGCTACAACGAGCAGGACCATGTGGTGCGCGAACTGGAGCGCATCACGGCGGCGATGGACGCCAGCGGGTACGCCTACGAGATCCTCGCGATCGACGACAAGTCGACCGACAACACCCTCGCCGTCCTGNGCGACGCGGCCCCCCGCTTCCCCCGGATGCGGATCATGCCGTTCCGCCGCAACGGTGGCTCGGGCACGGCCCGGCGCATCGGCACCCAGGAGGCCCGGGGGAAGATCGTCGTCTGGACCGACGCCGACATGACCTACCCGAACGAGCGCATCCCGGAGTTCGTCCGCTACCTGGACGACAACCTCGACGTCGACCAGGTCGTCGGGGCCCGGCTCACCGAGGAGGGGACCCACAAGTGGGCCCGGGTGCCGGCCAAGTGGCTCATCCGGATGATCGCCCAGCGGCTGTCCGGGATGAAGATCCCGGACCTGAACTCCGGCCTGCGCGCCTTCCGTCGCGAGGTCTCCCTGCCCTACCTGCGGCTGCTTCCGCCCGGCTTCAGCTGCGTCACCACGATCACGATGTCGTTCCTGTCCAACCAGCACCCGGTCGACTACATCCCGATCGACTACGCGAAGCGCGCCGGGACGTCGAAGTTCCACCCCTTCCGCGACGCGCGCCGCTACATCCTGCAGGTGCTGCGGATGGTCATGTACTTCGACCCGCTCAAGGTGCTGATGCCGATCGCCCTGTGGATCATGGGGCTGGGCTTCGTCAAGCTGATCGTGGACCTCGTCCGCTACGACTTCCACGTGGCGACCTCGACCCTGCTCGCGATCCTCGTCGGCTTCCAGATCGCCGTGCTCGCCCTGATCGGTGACCTGGTCGCCCGTTCCCGCAGCAACACCTGACCATGCGCGTCGCGGTCATCGGCCCGACCCACCCGTACAAGGGCGGGATCGCCCAGCACACGACCGAGCTCGCGCACCGGCTGGCCGCTCTGGGGCACCAGGTCGTGATCGAGTCCTGGTCGGACCAGTACCCGGCGCGGCTCTACCCGGGCGTGCAACGCGTCGCAGAGCCGGAGATGGAACCGTTCGGGTCGACCCGCTACCCGCTGTCCTGGCGCCGGCCCGAGGGCTGGGTCCGGCTCGGCCGGCGGCTGCGGCGCGAGGCCGACGCGGTCGTTCTGGTCGTCGTCACCCCGATCCAGGCGCCTGCCTACCTGGCCATCCTCACCGCGCTGCGCGGCCGGGCCGGGCGCCGGGGCGGCGGCCCGCGGGTGCTGGCACTGTGCCACAACGTCCTGCCGCACGAGCGGCGCGCGGTGGACGAGCCGCTGATCCGGGCGGTGCTGCGGCGGGTGTCCGCGGTGCTCGTGCACACCGCGGCACAGGCCGAGCTCGCCGCGACGCTCACCCCGGCGCCGGTGGTGGTGGCCGAGATGGCCCCGCACCTGTGGTCCTCGCCGACCCGGCGGCGCCCGGAGGTGACCGAGCCCGCCACCCAGGCCGAGCCCGGCGTCCGGGCCACGGCGGGTGGCCGGCCGCGGCGCAGCCTGCTGTTCTTCGGGCTGGTACGGCCCTACAAGGGGCTCGACGTGCTGTTGCGGGCGCTGGCCCGCGGCCCGGCAGACGTCCGCCTCACCGTCGCGGGGGAGTTCTGGGGCGACGCCGCGCAGACCACCCGCCTCATCGCCGACCTCGGCCTGACCGACCGGGTCGACGTGCGGGCCGGTTACGTCGACGCCGCCGAGGTGGCCGGCCTGTTCGCGGCCGCGGACGCCCTGGTGCTGCCGTACCGGGCGGGCACGGCGTCGCAGAACGTCGATCTCGCGCACCTGTACGGCCTGCCGGTGATTGCAACGACCGTGGGCACCCTCGCCACCGCGGTCCGTGACGGCGTCGACGGCCTGCTGGTCCCGCCGGACGACGTCGACGCGCTCGCCGCGGCCCTGCGCCGCCTCTACGAGCCGGGCGTGCTCGCCGACCTGCGGGCGAAGGTCTCCCCGCCCGACCCGCAGGCGGCCTGGGGAAACTACCTCGACGCGGCGCTCGGCGCGCTCGGTGACGGGTGAGGATGCTCAGCCAGGTCCGACCGTGGTCCGGCCTGCCGCCCGGCTCGTCGCGTCGCGTCCGGAGACGATCACCTGAGGTATATCTGACGGGTCCAGGCGCGAACGGGGCCCACATGGCGGGCAGACTGTCCGTCAACAACGGCCGGAACGGAAGGCGGACTGGTGAGCCCCGTACGTGACGACGCCCTCGCCTTCGTGGGTCACCAGGTCCACGTGATGCGCCGCCGTGAGGTCGGCACCCTGCTGGAGTGGGCGGGCGAGCTGACCGGGCGCACGCTGCTCGACGTGGCCGGCGGCGACGGCTACTGGGCCGGTCAGGCCGCCCGCCGCGGGGCTCGCGCCGTCTGCCTCGACCTGGCGCGCCACAAGCTGGAGTTCGGTCGGCGGCTGCGCGGCCATCCGGGGCTCGTCGAGGGGGACGCGCTGGCGCTGCCCTTCGCGGCGACCACCTTCGACGTCGTCATGTCGGTGTGCGCGATCGAGCACTTCGACGACGGGCCGGCCGCGCTCGCCGAGATGGCCCGGGTGCTGCGCCCCGGCGGCGACCTGGTGATGTCCGCGGACGCGCTGACCCGGGCGACCGCCTGGCCGGACCTGTTCGACCGCCACCGCGAGCGCTACCACGTCAAGCACACCTATCCGGGCGAGCACCTCGCGAAGCTGCTCGACGACGCCGGGCTGGACGTCGTCCGGCAGACATACATGTTCCGCAGCGAACGCGCCGAGCGGCTGTACCTGACGTTGTCCGCGAAGGGCGGCCGGGCCGGTTGGAACGCGGCGGCGGTGCTCTCCCCGGCCGTCGCGCTGGCCGACCGCCGGGCCCCGGACACGGCCGGCAGCGTGGTGCTCACGCACGCCCGCAAGCGGGGGAGCTGAGTCGATGGCCCGGCGCTCACGGCCCGGTGAGGGGCCGCGCCGCACCCCACCGCGCACCCCACCCCCACCGCGTACCCCACCCCCGCCCCGCACCGGCCCGCCCCCGCCGCCGAGCTCCCGCTTCGCTCAGCGCGCGGTCGCCGCGCTCCTCACGGTGCTGCTGTTCGGCCTGATCATCTTCGGGGCGGGCGCCGCGGCCGACGCCGCGGACGGCGAACGGTGGTGGGGATATCTCATCGGCGGACTGTTCTGCGTGGTCATGGTCGCCGCCGCCCTGCGCAGTCGCCAGCGCTGAGCCGGGGCTACCGGCTCGGGGTATCCGGCTCGGGGCTTCCGCTACCTGCCCACTGAGCTGCGGCTACCCGGGCGGGTGCCGCCCCGGCGCCCCCCGGGCCCGCGCAGATCGGCACCTGGGTGGCGCTCGACGGGCCCCTGAATCGGGGCCGCTGAGGGGCCCGGGCAGACTGTGACCCGTGCGTGTGGGCTTCCTCGTCGAGCAGTTGCTCGCGCCGGTTCCGGGTGGGACCGGCCGCTATTCCGCCGAGCTCGCGACCGCCCTCGCCCGCCGTGCCGCGCCGGGGGACGGGGTGGTCGGCTGGTGTGCGGCGCGGCGCGGCGTCGACGCCGCGGGGCTGCCGGGCGTGCTCGGCCCGTTGCGCCTCGGGCTGCCCCGCCGGGCGTTGGCCGCGGCCTGGTCGCGCGGTGTCGGCCCCGCGCCGACCGGCGTGGACGTCATCCACGCGCCGACCCTCCTGCTCCCGCCCGCGGGCGGGACCGCCGGCCGCGTGACCGGCTCGGTGGTCGAGACCCTGCGTGGTTCTGGCCGGTCCGGCACATCGGACCGGTCCGAGTCCGTCCGGTCCGAGTCCGTCCGGTCCGAGTCCGTCCGGTCCGGCGACCGGCCGGCGGGGGGTCCGGCGCGGCCGCCGCTGGCCGCGTGGGCCGCGCACAGCGTCGCGCCGGCGCTCGGGGACGCCCTCGACCGACGCCGGCCGCGACCGAAGCTGGTCGTGACGATCCACGACGCGGTGCCCTGGACCCATCCCGAGACGCTGACCCCGCACGGGGCGCGCTGGCACCGGCTGATGGGCGAGCGCGCCGCCCGGCACGCCGACGCGGTGATAGTCCCCACCCTGGCCGTCGCCGCCGAGGTGGCCCGGCACCTGCCGATCCCCCCCGAGCGGCTGCACGCCATCGGCGAGGGGGTGGCCGAGGCGGTCGTCCGCGTGCCGGCCGACGCCGATGCCCGTGCGGCCCGCCTGGGCCTGCCCCCGCCGGGTGGCTACCTGCTCACCCTGGCCACGCTGGAGCCGCGCAAGGGGCTGGACACCGCGCTCGCCGCGCTGCGCCGGCCGGATGATCCGGGCCTGCCGCTGGTGCACGTCGGCGCGGCCGGCTGGGGCGGACTCGACGTGCGCACCGAGGCGGCGCGGCACGGTCTGGACGGCTCCCGAGTCCGCACTCTTGGGCGGATCAGTGACGAGGATCTCGCGGTCGTGCTCTCACGCGCCGGGGTGCTGCTGGCGCCGAGTCGGTCGGAGGGCTTCGGCCTGCCTGTGGTGGAGGCGATGGCGCACGGGGTGCCGGTGGTGATCTCCGACGCCCCGGCGCTGGTCGAGGTCGCGGGGGACGCCGCGCTGGTGGCCGGCGTCGGCGACGCCGCCGCGCTGTCGTCCGCGGTAGCCCGGATTGTCGGCGATTCGGACCTGCGGGGGCGGCTGTCGGACGCCGGACGCACGCGTGCGCAGGCATTTACCTGGAATGCGGCGGCGGAGGCGACGTGGGCGCTCTACCGTCGAGTCGGCGGCTCCCCTGCCGTGTCAGTCGCCGCTGACGGGCGGGCGTAGTGTTGCCCCCGTTGGGAAGCAAGCGGTCACCGTGAAGCAAGCGGCCACCCCTGTCAGGGTGGCGCGTCAGGGAAGGAGCGCCGTGGGACCCCGGGTGCTCGTCGACGCGACTTCGGTCCCGGCCGACCGTGGTGGCGTAGGGCGTTATGTCGACGGGCTGGTCGCGGCGCTGGGCGCGGCCGGTGCGGATATGGCGCTGGTCTGCCAGCGGTCGGACGAGGAACGCTACAGCCGGATGGCTCCACATGCCACCGTTCTGTCCGGGCCGGCGGCCATCGCCCACCGGCCGGCGCGGCTGGCGTGGGAGCAGACCGGGCTGCCACTGGTCGCGGAGCAGGTGAATGCCGACGTCATCCATTCACCGCACTACACGATGCCGCTACGGGCCCAGCAGCCCGTCTGCGTGACCATCCACGACGTCACCTTCTTCACCGAGCCGGACATGCACACGGCGGTGAAGGGGACGTTCTTCCGCTCGGCGATGCGCACCGCGGTGCGCCGCGCCGCCCGGATCATCGTCCCGTCGAAGGCGACCCGGGACGAGCTCATCCGCGTGCTCGACGGGGAGTCGACCACCACCGACGTCGCCTACCACGGCGTCGACACGTCGACCTTCCACCCGCCGACCGAGGAGGACAAGCTGCGGGTGCGTCGCCGCCTCGGCCTGGGCGACGCGCGCTACGTGGCCTTCCTCGGGATGCTGGAGCCGCGCAAGAACGTCCCGAACCTGATCCGCGGCTGGGCCGAGGCGGTGCACTGGCGGGACGAGCCGCCCGCCCTCGTGCTGGCCGGCGGTTCGGGCTGGGACGACGACGTCGACGCCGCCGTCGCCTCGGTGCCCAGCCACCTGCGGGTGATCCGGCCCGGCTATCTGCGGTTCTCCGACCTGCCGGGGTACCTGGGCGGGTCGTCGCTGGTGGCCTACCCCTCGCACGGCGAGGGGTTCGGGCTGCCTGTGCTGGAGGCGATGGCCTGCGGCGCGCCGGTGCTGACCACCCCGCGGCTGTCGCTGCCGGAGGTCGGCGGGGACGCCGTCGCCTACACCCAGCCGGACCCGGACTCCATCGCCCGCGAGATGGGCGCCCTGCTCGACGATGCCGAGCGACGCAACCAGCTCGGGCAGGCGGGCCTCGCCCGGGCCCGGGAGTTCACCTGGGCGGCGAGCGCCGAGGCCCACCTGGCGAGCTACGCGCGGGCCGTCGCCGAGCGCTGAGCGCCCGCGGGCGGCTCGCGTCCGGCCCACCGACCGCCGATCGACGGGGGCCGGTGGGCGCGAGCCTGCCCGCCGACGCCGCGCCTCATGGCCGACTCCCCGCGGGCGGCCGGCCCCGGGGCGAAGACCGCCGCAAAGGGCGCGCTACGGTCTCCTCGGCACGGATGCCGCTCGCCGTCGCCATGGCGGCGCGGGCCGTGCCGGTCGGACGGATGGCGGGCCGGTGAGGTGGACGGGCCGGCGGAGACGGGTGGGCCGGTGAGACGGGTGGGCGAGGACATGGGTGTGGAGCCGGAGATACGGGTCGTCGTCGTGACCTTCCGGTCCGGGGAGATCATCGGTGCGTTCCTCGACTCCCTGGCGAAGGCGACGACTCGGGCGTACGAGGTCGTCATCGTCGACAACTCCCCGAAGCTCGACGCGGGCACCCGGGCGGCGGGGGAGCGCCCCGAGGCGCGGCTGCTGCGCCCGGGCCGCAACCTCGGCTACGGCAGCGCCGTCAACCGAGGTGCCGCCGGCGCCGACGCGCCCTGGCTGGTGATCTCCAATGCCGACATCTCGTTCCAGCCGGGGGCGCTGGACGAGCTGATCGCCGCGGCGCAGCGCTGGCCTGGCGGGGGTGCCTTCGGTCCCGGGATCACCAACCCGGACGGTGCCCTCTACCCCTCGGCCCGCGACCTGCCGTCGTTGGGGCGGGGAATCGGCCACGCGCTGTTCGGCTGGTGCTGGCCGACGAACCCGTGGACCGCCTCCTACCGCCGGGAGCGGGGCGCTCCGCGGGAGATGACCGCCGGCTGGCTGTCCGGCTCCTGCCAGCTCCTGCGCCGGGAGGCGTTCGAGGCGGTCGGCGGTTTCGACGAGTCGTACTTCATGTTCATGGAGGACGTCGACCTGGGCCGGCGGATCGGGGCGGCGTCCTGGCAGTCGGTGTACGTGCCGTCGGCGGTCGTCGAGCATCTCGGCGGGCACTCGACGAAGCGGTCGTCCCGGCGGATGGTGGTGGCCCACCACCGCAGCATGTTCCGCTACCTGTCCCGGCAGTACCCGGGGCCGGCGCGCGCGCCCCTGCGGTTGCTGCTCGGCGCCGGGCTCGGCGCCCGGCTGCTGCTCGCCCTCGCCTTCGCCAAGGACAGTGCCGGGGCCCGGGCGACCCGGTCCGCGGAGCTGCTCACGGATCGCGGGACCACCACCGGGGGATGAACCGCGGCGGCCGGGCGCGCGTGGTAACGGCGCGCTGAACAGAAAGTATCTGCCCCATGGCGGCACGTTCGGGGTAGTGGTCCCGCTGNCCATCCGTCTTTAAGGGCTACCGCATGTCCTGCGACACTAACTGTCCATGGACGCAGTGATGCTTGTCGGCGGTCAGGGGACCCGTCTACGACCACTCACGATGTCGGCCCCCAAGCCGATGTTGCCGGTCGCGGGGGTGCCGGTCACCGCGCACATGCTGGCCCGGGCGCGCGACGCCGGGATCGAGCGGGTGGTGCTCGCCACCTCCTACCGGGCGGAGGTCTTCGAGGAGTACTTCGGGGACGGGTCCGCCCACGGCCTCGAGCTGGAGTACGTGACCGAGACGGAACCGCTGGGCACGGGCGGCGCCATCCGCAACGTCGCGGGGCGGCTGCGCGGCGGCCCGGACGACCCGGTCGTGATCTTCAACGGTGACATCCTGTCCGGCCTGGACATCCAGGCCCTGATCCGCCGGCACACCGCGGCGGACGCGGCCGTCACCCTGCACCTGACCGAGGTGCCCGATCCGCGGGCGTTCGGCGTGGTGCCCGTGGACGCGGACGGCCGCGTCACCGAGTTCCTGGAGAAGACGCCCGACCCGCCCACCAATCTGATCAACGCCGGCTGCTACGTGTTTCGCCGTTCGGTGATCGACACCATTGCCGTGGGTCGGCCGGTATCGGTCGAGCGGGAGACCTTCCCCGCCCTGCTGGCCGCCAGCACGCCGGTCATGGGCTACCCGGACAGCACCTACTGGCTCGACCTCGGCACGCCGGCGGCGTTCGTCCAGGGCAGCCGCGACCTGGTGACCGGCCGCATGGTCTCCTCGGCGCTGCCCGGACCGGTCGGGGACTGCCTGGTCCTGGCCGGCGCCGCCGTGGCCGCCGATGCCAAGATCGGCGGCGGCGCCACGGTGGGGGCGCGCGCCCGGGTGGGCGCGGGCGCCGCGGTCGACGGCGCCGTGCTCTTCGACGGCGCGGTCGTCGAGGCCGGCGCCACCGTGCGGGACAGCGTGATCGGCCGCGATGCTGTGATCGGTCCCGGCGTCCTGCTCGACGGTGTGGTCGTCGGCGACGGCGCCGTCATCGAGCGGGGTAACGAGCTGCGGGCCGGTGCGCGGGTGTTCCCGGGCGCGGTCCTCACCGCCGGCGCGGTCCGGTTCAGCTCCGACCGCACCTGATCCGGGCGATCCCGGCCGACTGTTGCGGCCGACTATTGCGGCCGATCGTCGGATGGGTCCTGATTGACGGGCCAGACTGATGTCCGTGCCGGTCAGTGCCGCACTCGGCGCCTCACTCAGCGCATCGGACGCGCTCACCGCCGTCATCGTGCGCACCTTCGCCGTGCTGCGGGTGCTGGGCCTGGTCACCACGGCGCTGTACCTGGCGGTCTGGTGGTCCTGGTACGGCCGGCACCCGCTGGGGCTCGCCGCCGCACTGCTGGAGCTCGCCTGGGGGCTCGGCTACGTGGCGCTGACCCTTCGTCGCGGGCTCGGCTCCGGGTTCGTCCTCGCCAACGTCGGCGCGGGTGCGGCCGGGGCGCTCGCCGCCGGTGCCGCCGTTCCGGCGGTGTCCGTCGGCGGTGCGGGGACCTGGGTCTACCTCGGCTGCGCCCACGCGGCCCTGGTCGCGGGCGCGATGACCAGCCGGCGGGTGTTCGCCGGCGTTCTGGTCACGCTGTGCGCCGCCCTGGTGGGCGGGGTGGGCGTGGCCGGGTGGCTCGCCGCGGCCGTGCCCACCGGCGTGGGCTGGACGGCGTCCGCGGCGGCGCGCGCGGCGTTGGATCCCGGCGGCGCCTATCGCCGGGTCGCCGTCTCCGTTCTGCTCGTCACCTGCCTGTCCCTGCTCACCCGGTTCGGGGTGGGGCGGCTGCGGGCGACCGCGGGCAGGGCCGACGGCCGGCTGCGGGCGGCGGCGGACCATGAGCGGGCCGAGACGATCGCTGCGGCCCGTGCCCGGGCGGAGCGGGAGCGGGAACGGGTCCTGCACGACACCGTGCTCAACACCCTCGCCGGCATCGCCTGGGGCGGTGGCGACGACGCACGGCTCGCCCGGACCCAGGCCGAGGATGCCATCGCCGCCGTGCAGGGGCTGCTCGACGGCCCGGCCGGCACGGCCACCCGCAGCCTCGACGCCCGGCTCGACGCCGTCGCCGACGCCGCCCGGCTGCGCGGGCTGCGGGTGCGGCTCGGCCGGACCGGCAGCGTCGGCATGCCCGGCTCGCCCCTGCCGGGCACCGCGAGCGGGCCGGACCTGCCGGCCGAGGTGGCGGCCGCGCTGGCCGCCGCGACCGCCGAGCTGCTGTCCAACGTCCGCCGGCACGCCGGCACCGGCCAGGCCTGGGTCACGGTGCACCGCACCCCGACCGCGGTCGGGGTGATGGTGCGGGACGAGGGGCGGGGTTTCGACCCGGCCGCCGTGCCCCCGGATCGGCTCGGGCTGAGCCGATCGGTGCAGGCCCGGCTCGCCGAGGTCGGCGGTCGCGTCCGGCTGGCCGCCGCCCCCGGCCGCGGCACCCGGGTCCTGCTGACCTGGGCGCGGACCGCGCCACCCGCCGACCCGGGCGCCGCGGACGGGCCGCCGGGATGGGCCGGTTCGGCCGCCGTCCGCCGGGCCTCGTCCGCCCGGCAGCCCCAGGCTCTGTCCGCCCGGCTGTCCCAGGCTCTGTCCGCCCGGCTGCCCGGTGGGCTGTCCGCCCGCCCTCCCGGTGAGTTGCCGGCCCGGACGTCCGCGGAAGCCGGCGAGGCGGGACCGAGGCTGGCGTCCGCCGAGGGGCTGCGCGACGTCTACACCGCGAGCCTGCGCCGCGCGGTGGCCTTCGCGGCCGTGATCTGGTACCCGTTTACCGGGCCGGTGCTGCTCGTGCTGCCCGGCGGGCTGCGCACGTCTCCGGCGGCCATCGGGCTGTGGCTCCTGCTCGGTGCCGCGGTCGTCGTGGTGACCCGGCGGGTGCGCCGCCGCCCGGCCACCCGGCTCGAGGCCCTCGGCCTGGTGGCGTGCGGGCTCGCGGTGATGGTCGCCACCGCCGCGCTGGTCGGCACCGCCGATCCAGGGGCGAGTCGGGTCGCGGCCTGGCCGGTGCTGGTGCTGCCGCTGCTGCTCATGCAGGTCACGGTGTCCCGGCCGGCGGTCGAGTGGATCGCCGCCCTGGGGTGCGCGGCCGCCACGCTCACCGGCGTCGCGGTGTTCGGCGCCGTGCCGGGGCCGTTGCCGTTCGCGCAGCTCCTCTCGGCGCTCAACGCCCTGGCGGCGTTGCAGATCATGGCCGCGATGGGCGGGCCGGTGCTGCGCCGTTCGGCGGACGCGGCGGCCCGGGCTCTCGGGCGGGAGGCCCGCCTCGCGGCCGGGCGGGAGGCCGAGGTCCGGATCCGGACGGATCGGGCGCGGACGCTCGGCATGATCGAGCGTGAGGTCCTGCCGCTGCTCGCGGCGGTGCGCGACGGTCTGCTCGACCCGCGTGACCCGGCGGTGCGCGAGCGGTGCCGGCGGTTCGCCGCCATGATCCGCCGCACCCTCGTCGCCAGCCACACCGCCGCGCTCGGCGACCTGGCGACGGCGCTGTTCGACGCGGAGTCCCGTGGCGTCC
The DNA here is from genome assembly GCF_001414035.1 of Frankia sp. ACN1ag. Lineage (NCBI taxonomy): Bacteria > Bacillati > Actinomycetota > Actinomycetes > Frankiales > Frankiaceae > Frankia > Frankia sp. ACN1ag. Next base: position 94,574 of record NZ_LJPA01000006.1, read on the forward strand.
GTATCGACGCCCAGGTCGCCGGGGATCTGCGGGTGGCCCCGGCGCCCGTGCGCGCCCGGCTCGAGGCGCTGCTTCCGCGGGTGCTACAGGCGATCCCGGGCCCCCGGGCGCTGCTCACCCTGATCTGCGACGCCACCGGAGGCAGCCTCACGCTCACCGCGGCGGGCACGGCGATCCCGCCGGACTGGGCGCGTGCGATCACCGGCCCGGGCCCGGGGGCCCCCGGCGGCGCGCCCCGGCCGGGCGCCACGGCCGTGGCGGTCAGCGCGGACGGCGACGACGGCCAGCTCTGTCTGCAGATGAGCTGGGTGGTGGCCGCCGGTGGCGAGACCGACCCGGCGGCCGGCGTGCCCCGCGGCGCCGGCCGGGCGACGGCGAACACCGATCGGTGAATGCGGCAATTTTCGGCCGTCGGCGGGGACAATCGGCCCCATGAGGTTCAGCGTGGAACGCGACGTGTTCGCCGACGCGACCGGCTGGGCCGCCCGGCATCTCCCGAGCCGGCCGGGTCTGACCCCGAACGTGCTGACGGGCCTGCTACTCGAGGCGGCGGCGCCGGCGGCCGGCCCGCAGCCGGGCGCCGGCCTGCTCGTCTGTGCCTTCGACACCGAGGTGGCCGTGCGGGCGCCGGTGGCGGCGGCGGTCGAGGAACCGGGCCGGGTCCTGGTGCCCGGCCGGCTGCTGGCGGACATCGTGCACAGCCTGCCCGCGACGACGGTCGAGGTCGCCGTCGACGGCGACCGGCTGGTGCTGCGCTGCGGCAGCGTGCGCTTCACCGTCCCGCTGATGGACCTCGCCGACTATCCCGAGCTGCCGCGCTTTCCCGCCCCCATCGGCGAGGTGAACACTCTCGGGTTCGCCGCGGCGGTCGGCCAGGTCGCCCCGGCGGCCGGGCGGGACGAGACGGTGCCGGTGCTGACCGCGATCCGGCTGGAGATCTCCGGGCGCGGCCTGGTCCTCGCGGCCACCGACCGGTACCGGCTGGCGGTGCGCGCCATCCCCTGGCAGCCGACCGTCGACGATCCCTGGGCCCTGGCCCACGTGCCGGCCAAGGTGCTCGCCGAGGTGGCCCGCACGCCCACCTCGGCCTCCCGGATCGTGATCGGGCTCGACCTTGCCGACCCGGCGGGCGCCCGGCTGGGCCTCGCCGCGGCCGGGCGGCAGACCATCGTCCGGCTCATCGACGGCACGTTCCCCAACTACCGCAAGCTCCTGCCCGAGACGGCCGCGTACACGGTCACCGCGCAGACCGCCGCGCTCGCCGCCGCGGTCCGCCGGGTGGCCGTGGTCGCCACCCGGACCGCGCCGCTGCGCTTCACCTTCACCCGGGACCAGGTCGTCGCGGAGGCGGGGGACGGCAGCGGGGCCCAGGCCAGCGAGACGATCCCCGTCGAGTACTCGGGGCCCGAGCTGTCCGTGCTGTTCAACCCCTCGTACCTGCTGGACGGGCTCGGGGCGGTGGAGGACGACGAGGCGACCATCGGGTTCGTGGCCGCCGACCCGGCCGAGGCCACCGCCCGGCCGGCCGTGCTCACCGGCAAGGACAGCGGCGGGGTCCGCGGCCCCGGCGGCGGTCCCGTGGACGAGGGCGCCTTCCGCTACCTGCTGATGCCGATTCGCACCGGCTCCGCCGCCTGACCCAGGCCCGGGTCACGGGCGCCGGCCAGCCGGTGGGGGTCTCGGCCAGCCGGCGGGGATCGGTCGGTCGGCGGGGGTCGGTCAGGGTGCGGGGTCGGTCAGGGTGCGGGGTCGGTCAGGGTGCGGGGGTCGGGCTGGTGGGGGACAGCGACATGGTGCCCGCGCCCGGCGTGGGCGTGGCGGCGGTCGCGCCGGCCGGGGCCGTCAGCGGGCCGTCGGCCGACACGTCGAGGGTGCCGCCCTGCGCGCCCGACTCGGGGGCGGTCGGCGAGTCCCAGGTGGCCCCGGCCGGATCCGGGTTGGCGTGCTTGGCGACGAAGTCCTTGATGACGGCCGCGGAGACGGTGGTGCAGCGCTGGGTGCGGTCCCAGGCGGTCAGCACGAAGTGCTTGCCATCCGGGAACGCCGACCGGGTCCAGGGAACGCCGATGAACCGCGGACCGGCGTTGGCGGCCAGCGACCGCAGCTTCTCGACCTGGGCGGCCGGCAGGCTCTTGTCGTACCACCCGACGATGAAGCCGTGTTCGAGGTTGTGGACGGCGCGCTCGACCGGGATGCCCGACGCCGGGTTGTAGAACGCGATGCCGTCGGGCAGCGGGTCGGGGTTGTGGCTGCCCGAGGACGGCGGCGACGCCTTGTAGCTGACCGCCGTGCTGACGTGCGTCGAGCCCTGGGAGGCGTCGTTCACGGTCCCGGTGCAGCCGGCCGCGGCTGCGGCCGAGGAGGCCGCCGTCACGTAGCCGACCTCGCGAGTCTTGTTCTTCGAGTGGGTGTCGGCGACGCTGTAGATGATGATCCCGACCAGGAGCAGCACCACGACGAACCCGGACGTGCCGTAGATGAGCAGCGCGCGCCGACGTTCGGCGCGCTTCTGCTCGCGGCGCAGCTGTTCGAGCCGGACGTTGCGCTCGGCGCTCTTCTTCCCCACGAAGACAGATCCTACGAACTGTCGAACCAGTTCTGACAGGCAGGATGCGTTCGACCCGCCGGAGGGCACCCAGACCGCCCGGTTTCGGCGCCCTGCGTCACCTCCATACCGTCACGTTCCACCCGGTAACCGGGCGTAGCGGACGCCCGGTGCGGGGAGGTCACCGGCGCAGGAGGAACGGCTCCGGATCGCGGGGCGGGCGCGGGGTGGCGGGCGCGGCGGCGTGCCCGACGCCCACCGCGCCCATCGGCACCCAGCCGGCCGGCAGGTCGAGCACCGTGCCGACCACCTCGGCGCAGAACAGCGTCGAGGAGACCCAGCAGGAGCCGAGACCCTCGGTGGCCAGCGCCACCAGCAGGTTCTGCACCCCGGCACCGACGGCGACGGTGAACATCCGTTCCTCGGCCGCCGCCCGGCGGGCGTCGGGGTAGGGGTGTGCCCCGTCCAGAACCATGATCGGAACGATGAGCAGCGGGGCGCGGCGCAGCACGTCCCCGCGCCGCAGCCGCCGGTCCACCGCGGCCTCGTCGAACCCGTCGCGGCGCAGGTCCTCGGCCCAGGCGGTGGCCATCGCGGCGAGCAGCTCGGCGCGCCGCTCGGTGACCAGCACGAAACGCCACGGGGTGGTGTGATGCGGGGCCGGGGCGGTCAGTGCCGCCGCGACCGCCCGTTCGACCGCGGCCGGGTCGACCGGGTCGGCGGTGAACTCCCGCACGGTGCGCCGCTCGCTCAGCGCCGCCCGCCGCGCCTCCAGCGAGCCGAGGCGGAACATGTCCTCGCCGCTCGGCCGCAGCAGCGAGCGCGCCCCCGTCCCGTCGTCGGGCAGCCGGCCGTACCCGCGCACGACCGCCACCGGGGTGGCGCCGAGCTTGCCCTTGACCAGGTCGGCCGCAGCCGCCAACTCGTCGGCCTCGGCGACCTCGGTCATGCCCAGCTCGTTGCCGTAGCCGTCGATGTCGCCGATGTGGCTGCGCAGCGCGGCCATGCCCGCGACACCGATGGCCATGTCGGTCAGGCCGCGCCGCCACGGCCGCCCCGCGGTGTCGGTGATGACGACCGCCACGTCCACGCCGAGCAGCGCCGCGACGCCGGCCCGCAGCCGGGCGGCGCTGGCGTCCGGATCCACCGGGAGCAGGGCGAGGGAGTCCTTGGCGATGTTCGACGCGTCGACCCCGGCACTCGCCAGGACGAAGCCGTGATGCGTCTCGACGATCCGGGTCGGCCCGCGGCGGGCGACCTCGCGGACCGACTCGCCGTCGATCGCGGACTGGCGGGCGGCTTCCCGATCACCGGCAACGGTGATCAGCCGTCCCTCGGCCTTGGACACGATCTTCGAGGTGACGACGAGGACGTCGCCGTCGGCGAGCGGCCGGCCGGTCGCGGCCGCCGCCGTGGCCACGGCGGCGGCGAGATCGTCACCCGGCCGGATCTCCCCGATCCCGGTCAGCCCGAACACCGTCAGCGTCCCGCTCGGCGGCACCCCCGCGGGTCCCCCGGACCGCTGCTGCTCAGACACCGGCGACCTCCAGCGCCGCCCGGACGATGGCCACCGTCGCCGCCAGGTCGGTCATCAGCAGGGGCCGGGGGAGCACGGTCGCCCCGGGTACGACCGCGCCGGCGTCGACCGTGTCGACCAGCCAGCCGTCGAGCAGTCCCGCCGGCGACCCGGCGCCGGCCGCCTCGGGTGGCGCCGCCGCCCGCCCGCGACCCCCGTAGTGCACCCCCACGGCCTGCGCGGACGTCTCCACGCCAATGGCGGTCAGGCAGGCGTCGGCCATCCCGCGCACCGCCGCCCCGCCGATGATCGGCGAGACCCCGACGACCGGCGCCGCAGTCTCCCGCACGGCGTCCCGGATGCCCGGCACGGCGAGGATCGTGCCGATCGAGACGACCGGATTCGAGGGCGGGAGCAGCACGACATCGGCCTCACCGATGGCGTCGAGCACCCCCGGCGCCGGCTTCGCGGTCTCCGCCCGCAGCGGCACGATCGCCTGGGCCGGCACGGCGGCGCGCAGCCGCAGCCACCATTCCTGGAAGTGCACGGCACGCTGGCCGTCCTCGTCGGCGATGACCACGTGGGTCTCCACCCGGTCGTCTGTCATCGGCAGCAGTCGCACCCCGGGCTTCCAGCGTTCACACAGCGCCCGCACCACGTCCGACAGCGGGTAGCCGGCGTCGAGCATCTCGGTGCGCACCAGGTGGGTGGCGAGGTCGCGGTCGCCGAGCCCGAACCAGGCCGGTCCGACCCCGTAGGCGGCGAGCTCCTCGGCCACGACGAACGACTCGTCCTCGCGGCCCCACCCCCGTTCGGCGGAGATCCCGCCGCCAAGGGTGTACATCACCGTGTCGAGGTCGGGGCAGATGCGCAGGCCGTGCAGGGTGATGTCGTCGCCGGTGTTGCCGATCACCGTCACGTCGGCGTCGGGCAGCGCCGCGAGCACGCCGCGCAGGAAGCGGGCGCCGCCGATCCCGCCGGCCAGGGCTGTCACTCTCACATCAAGCGATCCTGGCACCGACGCCCGCCGGGTGGGTCACCGGCCGGTCGGGGCGCGTCAGCCGAGCCGGGGGCGGGCGAACAGCGGCGCGACCCAGCCGTTGAACTCCGGCCGGGCGGGTAGCGAGGTGTCCCGGCAGAACGAGGCCAGCAGGAAGTGCACGAGATGGCTGGTCGGCCGGCTGGGCGCCGGGTTGGCCAGGCCGCCCTCGATCGTGGCGACGACCGCGTCCGCGGCCAACGCCCGGTCGGCCTCGGGCACGTAGTCGTGCACCGCGGCCAAGGCGAGGCCGTGCAGCCAGGCGTGCAGCCGCTCGTGGTACTCCATCACCGGCTCGGCGTGCGGGGCACGCTCGGCGACGCACGGATGCAGCGTGCGCCGGCGTTCCACCGAGTCGAGGGCGAGGAAGAGCTTGTCCGCCGGGTCTCCGGGCAGGCCCGCGATCCGTTCCACCTCGACGTCGAGCAGGCGGTTGAGCACCGCTGCGAACGCGTGGTCCTTCGACCGGAAGTACCAGTAGACGGACCCGGGCTCGATCCCGGCGGAACGGGCGATCTCCGCGATGGACGTCCCGGCGAAACCGCGGGCCAGGAACTGTTCCTCGGCGACGGCGAGCAGCGCGTCGATCCGTTCTTCGCGGGGAACCTCCTGGCGGTTTCGTGGCACCTGATCAGCGTAACGACTCCGGCGCCTGGGGAGGAGTGATTCGTATGGAAGCACACGGCGCCCGGCTGCGATACCCAGACGTCGCCCGGAGCAAACGTCGACATCTGATGAGTGACGCACCTCACATGAATGTGGGTGCCAGTAACCCGCCCTTGCGAATCCGGTGGCATCCGGGCAGGTCAGGGGCCTGCCGTGGAGGGGTTCGCGGATAACCGGGCGGTCGTCCGGGGATGACCGGATCGTCATCCCGCCGTCTTCGCCAGGGTGCCGGCCGGGATGTGTCGTCGCTCACCCGGTTTCTCTTGATTCCGGTTAGAGAGAGCTGTGAGAGTGAACGTGAGCTCTCCACGTCGCTGGAAGGACCGTCATGTCCGACATCAGGACCACCAAGAGCCTCGAAGCCCTGTCCGCCTCCCTCAACCGCGCGCTTGCGGGGGCGCGGGCCCCCCAGGTCGTCGCCGCCCGCCGGGCGCAGATGCGGCGGTCCGCGGCGATGGCCGCCGCGTCCCCCGCCCACGGCGAGGCCGACCAGCCGCACCGCCGCGCCCAGGCCGAGACGGACGTCCTCGCCGCCCGCAGCCGGACCAACATGCTGATCGGCACGCTCGACCGGTTGCGCCGGCCCGGCACCGGATGGCGCGCCGCCGGCCGCGCCACTCCCTGATCCAGACGGGCGCTGATCCGTCCGGGCGCCCCGGGCCGCCGGCGTCCCCCGCTGCCGGCGTCCCGGGGTTCGTCCCCGGCCCGCACCCGACCCCCGGCGACGCCCTCCCCGGGATGCCCCAGGTTCCGGCTCCGCTGTGGTGTCGTCGCTTCTGCTTCTGTCCGCAACCCCGTGTCCCTTCGACACCGGTGGCGACGGGCCGGGCCCGTCGACCCGCCGGGCGGCGGCCGACCCGGCGCCACTGGAGAACCTGAGGTACTCATGACCAGTACGGCGGCGACTCCCGACGGCGTGGGCGGCCAGGCGGCCGAGCCCGGCCACGACCCGGGCCTGCCCCAGCCGTCGCCGAGCGCCGACGCCGTGCCGTCCGCGTCGGCGATGCGCCGAGCGCTGCGCCGGGCCCGTGACGGCGCCACCCTCGACGCCGTCGAGGCGGCGGTGCTGCTGGCCGCCCGCGGCGAGGATCTCGCCGATCTGTGCGCGTCGGCGGGCCGGGTGCGCGACGCGGGCCTGGCCTCCCTCGGCCGCCCGGGCGTCGTCACGTACTCGCCGAAGGTGTTCATCCCGCTGACCCGGCTGTGCCGGGACCGCTGCCACTACTGCACGTTCGCCACCGTGCCGCACCGGCTGCCCGCGCCCTACCTCACCGTCGACGAGGTGCTCGACATCGCCCGGGCGGGCGCGGCGGCCGGCTGCGCCGAGGCGCTGTTCACCCTGGGCGACCGGCCGGAGGACCGTTGGCCCGCGGCCCGGGAGTGGCTCGACGCCCACGGCTACGACTCGACGCTGGGCTACCTGCGCGCCGTCGCGATCGCTGTGCTGGAGGAGACCGGCCTGCTGCCGCACCTGAACCCGGGCGTGCTGAGCTGGGCCGAGCTCGCCCGCCTCAAGCCCGTCGCCCCGTCGATGGGGATGATGCTGGAGACGACGGCGACGCGGCTGTGGTCGGAGCCGGGCGGCGCGCACTTCGGCTCGCCCGACAAGGAGCCGGCGGTCCGGCTGCGGGTGCTCACCGACGCCGGCCGGCTGTCGATCCCCTTCACCACCGGCCTGCTGCTCGGCATCGGCGAGACCCGGGCCGAGCGCGCCGAGACGATCTTCGAACTGCGCGGGCTGGCCCGCCGGTACGGCTCCATCCAGGAGGTGATCGTCCAGAACTTCCGGGCCAAGGACGACACCGCGATGCGCTCCGCGCCCGACGTCGGCGCCGAGGAGCTGGCCGCGGCCGTCGCCGTGACCCGGATCGTGCTCGGCCCGACGATGCGGGTGCAGGCCCCGCCGAACCTCGTCGACACGGCCGAGTGCGCCCTGCTGCTGGCCGCCGGCATCGACGACTGGGGCGGCGTCTCGCCCGTCACCCCGGATCATGTCAACCCCGAGCGTCCCTGGCCGGACCTGGACGTGCTGCGCGAGGTGACGGCCCGGGCCGGCTTCTCGCTGCGCCCCCGACTCACGGTGTACCCGTCGCACCTGGACGAGCCGTGGATCGACCCGCGTGTCGCCGGGCATGTGCGCGCGCTGGCCGGCCCGGACGGGCTGCTCGCCGGGGGCGCCCGACCCGTCGGGCGGCCCTGGCAGGAGCCCGACGGCGGTCTCGGTGACACCGGCCGCGTCGACCTGCACACCGCGGTCGACACCGTCGGACGCCACAGCGCCACCCGGGCTGACTTCGACACCGTCTACGGCGACTGGGAGTCGCTGCGGGCGGAGGTCAGCGCGGCCGGCACGGGGGTCGACGGCGTCGTGGGCACCGGCAGCCGCGCCGTCGCGGCCCGGGCCGCCGCCGGTCTCGGTGCCGCCGGTGCCGCCGGTGCCGGCGCGCCGGAGCGGATCGACCCGGAGGTGCGGGCCGCGTTGCGCCGTGCCGGCACCGACCCGGCCGGGATCACCGACGCCGAGGCCCTGACCCTGTTCGGGGCCGAGGGGGCGGCGCTGGAGGAACTCTGCTCGCTTGCGGACGGGCTGCGCCGCGACGCGGTGGGCGACGACATCACCTACATCGTCAACCGCAACATCAACTTCACGAACGTCTGCTACACCGGCTGCCGGTTCTGCGCGTTCGCGCAGCGCCGCGGGGACGCCGACGCGTACACGCTGTCGCTGTCGGAGGTGGGCAGCCGGGCCGCAGAGGCGTGGTCGGTCGGCGCCACCGAGGTCTGCGTGCAGGGCGGCATCCACCCGGACCTGCCCGGCACGGCCTACTTCGAGCTCGCCCGCGAGATCAAGCGGGCGGCCCCGGGGCTGCACCTGCACGCGTACTCCCCGATGGAGGTCCTCAACGGGGTCACCCGGACGGGGATGTCCGTCGAGGACTGGCTGGTGGCGGCGCGGGAGGCCGGCGTCGACTCGATCCCGGGCACGGCGGCGGAGATCCTCGACGACGAGGTCCGCTGGGTGCTGACCAAGGGCAAGCTGCCCACGGCGAGCTGGGTCGAGGTGGTCAGCACCGCGCACCGGGTGGGTCTGCGCTCGACGGCCACGATGATGTACGGCCACGTGGACACCCCGGCGCACTGGGTCGCGCATCTGCGGCTGCTGCGCCGCATCCAGGACTCCACCGGGGGCTTCACCGAGTTCGTCGCGCTGCCGTTCGTTCACCACAGCTCGCCGATCTACCTGGCCGGCGTGGCCCGGCCGGGCCCCACGGTGCAGGAGAACCGGGCGGTGCACGCGATGGCGCGCATCCTGCTGAACGGCTCGATCGACAACATCCAGTGCTCCTGGGTGAAGCTCGGCGTCGACGGCTGCCGCTCGGTGCTCGTCGGCGGGGTGAACGACATCGGCGGGACGTTGATGGAGGAGACGATCAGCCGGATGGCCGGCTCCCAACACGGCTCGCGGCGATCCGTGGCTGAGCTGGAGGAGGTGGCCGCCGGGGCGGGTCGTCCCGCTCGGCAACGGACCACGACGTATGGGCGGGTGCCGGACGAGCGCTTTCACGCTGCCCGGGGCGGCCCCGTCCGGACCATGCTGCCGGTGGTGTCCTGACACCCGCCAAGTCGGCGCCATCAGAAACTACTCTAAGTAGTCGCGAGGGTCGGCTTGGCCGGAGGTGATGCCTGGCCGTTATAGGTTTAAGACGCTTGTCTGATTGCGTCACTGCCCGTTTAGGCCCTTTATGTCCGTTAGCTTCGGGCGGCATAATGCGGTCATCGCCGTCGGACCGATTGCACACAGTTACTGATCGGAAGGCCGCCTGGACCCTCGGCGATGGTGTGCAGTGACTGTGAGCTATGTTCTCATCGCTGGTTGTAGAAGATGTTGCGCCGGTGGGGTTGANGCGACCGACTCGGAAGCGTGTAATTACCGGCGTGTCATTCCCCTCGCTGGCGGGGTTCGTGCGGTAGTGCGTCGCCTGACCGGTGTGGAACCAGTCACCTGCGCGCCGGCGCCCAGGGGGTGGCCGACCGCACCGCGACGGGTCTGGAGGAGTCCCCATGGAGCACACCGACGCGGGCGTCCACACCGTCCTCGCGGACGTCGAGCGTCCCGCTGAGCATGACCCGTTCGGTGACCACTCCGAGCGGGTGCTTGCCGAACGGCCCACCCAGGCCACACCTGAGCCGTGCCTGCGGCCGGCGCTGGCCGCGGCCGGCGTCCCACCGGCCCGGTCGGGCTCGCCCGACCTCGGCACCGGTGCCACCCCGTTCGCCCTCGGCCCGGGGGCCGGGGCGGACGTCGACGTCATCGTGCGCGCGGGCGATGAGGTCGACGCCGACGACGACCCGGCCGTCGACGATCCCGACGTCGACGATCCCGACGTCGACGATCCCGACGTCGACGAGCTGGCCGTCGACGAGCTGGCCGTCGAGGCCGCCGACGACCCCACCGGCGACCTGCCGGACACCCTCGCCCCAGTGATCGATCTGGGGCTGGGTGACCTGCTCGGCGAGGCGATGGAGTGGCAGGAGCGCGCTCTGTGCGCGCAAACCGATCCCGAGGCGTTCTTCCCCGAGAAGGGTGGCTCGACCCGGGAGGCCAAGCGCATCTGTTCGGGCTGCGAGGTCCGGGCCGAGTGCCTCGAGTACGCCCTGGAGAACGACGAACGGTTCGGGATCTGGGGCGGCATGTCCGAACGGGAGCGACGCAAACAACGGCGCCGAGCGGTCTGAACCCGGGCGGTGGGTGGCGTCCGGCGGGGTGCAGGCGGCCCGGCCGCGCCGCGCGCCCTCGCGGCTCCGCCCGGACCGCGCCCGTCGACGGTGACGTCGCGGGTCGTGGTCGTCTGCGTGCACGGCCGGCGGCCGGGCACCGCGCAGGCCCTGCGGTCGGCGGTGTCCACGCAGGCGCCGCCGCCCGATCAGGCCCTCGACCTGCAGGTCGTCGAGGTCCGCATCGGCGGCGGTGCCGACGTCCCCCGCTCGGTCGCTCCTGCCGCCGCGGCCCCTTCGGCCGCGGCTGCCCCTCCGGTCGACGCCGCTCGCCCGGCCGACGCCGCTCGCCCGGTTGACGCCACCCCGTGGGCCGCCGTCCGTCTCCCCCGGCCGCGCGGCGCATCCCCGGCCGAGACGGACGCGGATCCCGCGCTCATCTCTGGTGACGGGACCGGCGCGCCGTCGACGGCCGGGGCAGCCGACCGACCGGAGCAACCCCGCCCCGGTCGGTCGACGGTGGTCCACCTGGCCGCCGGCACCCGCTTCGGAGTGGCGGTGGCTGCGGGCCTGGCCCGCCTCGGCGGGCCGCCGCGGGACGGCTACGTCTGGCTGCTCGACGACGGCGCCCTACCCGCCCCCGACGCCCTGCGCACCCTGCTGGCCTGCGCGCGCCTCGACCCCGGTGCCGCCGTGCTCGGTCCCAAACTCCGCGCCGGCCGCTCGGCGCCGTCGCCGACCGGGTCGCCATCGGCGCCGCTCCTGCTGGAGGCGGGAGTGAGCGTCGACCGCGCGGGCCGCCGGCACACCGGTGTGCGGCCGGGCGAGATCGACCGGGGCCAGCACGACGGGGTGCGCGACGTGCTCACCGTGGCCTGCTCCGGCATGCTCGTCCGGGCGGCCGCCTGGCGGCTGCTCGACGGCTTCGACCCCGAGCTCGACGGCGGTCACGACATCGACCTCGGCTGGCGGGCCGCCCGCGCCGGGCTGCGGGTCGTCGTCGTGCCCATGGCGACGATGACCGTCCCCGCCGAGGTCGTCGTCCCCGCCGAGGTCCCTGGCCCGGCTGCCATCGCGTCGGCCGGGCCCGGGAGTCGGTCGGGGCGGGGCCGGCGGGACAGGCAGGCCTGGGCGCCGGCGGACCGCGTCGGCGCGCTTCGGGTCCGCCTGGCGAACACGGCGCGACCGCTGCTGCCGGGGGCCGCCGCAGCCATCCTGGTCGGGGCACTCCCGCGGGCGCTGGGCCTGCTGGCGCGAGGGCGCCTTCGGGCGGCGGCCACCGAGATCGCCCTGCCCTTCGCCGTGCTGGGCCGGCCGCGCCTGCTGGCACGGATGCGCCGGCGCGCCGCGTGTACCCGCGCCGTGTCGCATCACGCCATCCGCACCCTGTTTCCCGCCCGGCTGCGCCGCCGGGCGGATGCCCGGTTGGCCCCGGGTGTCGGGGCCGGCGAGATCGGGGCCGGCGAGATCGGGGCCGGCGAGGTCGAGGTGCGCCGCAGCGGCCCGGCCGGGGGCGGCGTCCTGGCGGCTGCCCCATCCGGCCGGCGATCTACCCGGGCGGCGGTCCTGCTCACGGCCCTGCTCGGCGTCGTCGGTCTCGTCGCGATGCGCGGGATGCCGGCGGATGTGCTCGGCGCGGGCCTGCCGCTGCCTGCCGGGGCCCACGACCTGTGGACGGCGGTCTGGTCCGGTCGGGTCGGCACCGCCGGCGCCCCGCTCGACGGCGCGGGGCCGCCCCCGCCCTGGACCGCGCTGCTCGCCGCCGTCGCGAGCCTGCTCGGTGGCCGGCCCGGGGCGGCGGGCTGGCTCCTGCTCGCCGCCGGGCCGGCGCTTGCCGGGCTGACGGCTCACCGGGCGCTTGCCCGTCTCGGTCCCCGCCCGGCCGCCCGCTTCGGGCTCGCCGCGGCCTACGGGGCGAGCCCGGCGATGACCGGCGCGGTCGCCGCCGGCCGCGGCGACACCGTCGGCGCGCTGATCCTGCTGCCGGTCGTGCTTGCCGCCACCGACTCGGCGCTGCGCGGCCGGGCGGGTCCGGCCGGCGGGCGCCTGCGCGCCGTCTGGATGCTGGCCGTCTGCCTGGTCGGCTTCGTCGCCTGCGCCCCGTCGACGGCGCCGCTGGTATGGATCGCCCTGCCGACCGCGGCGCTGCTCACGGCCAGGCGGCGGCTGCTCGACGTCGCCGCCGGGCTCCCGGCGACGATCATCCCGTTGATCCCGACGCTGCACGCGGGGGGCGCGGGGATCCGTGCCGAGCCGGCGGCGGCGCTGGCCCGGTTCCCCCAGGCCTCCGTGGCGCTGGTGGCGGGTGCGGGGGAGCGCCCGAAGGCCGCTGTGGTCGGATTCCTGGTCGCTTGCCTGGCCTGCTGGCTGCTGGGCCGGTGGTCCGGCGGGGGCGGGGCGGGGCGGCCTGGCCGGGTCGGCTGGTCGCTGGCAGCGCTGGGCCTGCTCGCCGTGCTGCTCACCCCGCGCCTGGCCGGGGACGCCGACCAGCGAGTCGCCGGCGGCGAGGGCTGGTGGGTCGGCCCGCAGTACGGTCTCGTCCTCGCCGGCGCACTGATCGCGGCGGCGGGCGCGTGCCGCCCGGTCCGCGGCGCGCGGCGCGGCCGGAGAACTCCCAGGTCCGGAGCGGCACCGGGCACCGGCCGGCTGGCCCGGATCGTCGCACTCCCGGTGACGGCGCTGGTCCTCGCCGGGGCCGCCGCGCTCGCCGCCGGTCATCTCGTCGCCGGCCAGGGATGGCACGCCAGCCCGACCGCCTGGGGCCGGGACTCCGCCACTCCCGCGGACCAGGCCGATCCCCTGGACCAGGTCGGGGGCGTCGGTGACGCCGGGGGGGCGGTCGCGGGTGTCACCGGCGCCGCAGCCCCCTGGTCGGGCACCGGCGCGTCGGCGGTGGCGCGGGCGGTCCAGGCCGAGACCCGGACCGCGCCCGCCGGTTCCCGCCTTCTCGTCCTGTACCGGTCCGACCGGTCCGGCCTGATCCGGTACACCCTCGCCGCGGCCGGCGGGCCCCGCTTCCCGGCCGGTCAGGCCCGCCCGCCCCGGCGGGCCGCCGCCTTCCTCGGCGACGTCGTCGCCGATCTCGCGGTCGGCGGTGACCAGTCGGCCGGCTGGTTGCCGCTGCTCGGCGTCACCGCGATCGCCGTCCCCGCCGTGGCCGCGCCGGCGGACCTCGTCACCCGCCTCGACGCGACCCCGTCGCTGATGCGGGGCCGGGGCCGACCGGGAGTGCTGCTCTGGCGCCCCGTGGTCCCCGACCAGACGGGGCCGGCACGGGCGTCCCACCTGGCCGCTACCGCCGGCCCGCCGGCCTTCGTCATGGACTCGGACCTGCAGCCGGAGACTGCTCCTCGCGATCCCGCTCCCTCGGGCCCCTCCCGCCGGGACGGCGCGTCGTCCGAGCCCGCGTCGTCCGAGCCCGCGTCGTCCGAGCCCGCGTCGTCCGAGCCCGCGTCGTCCGAGCCCGCGTCGTCCGAGCCCGCGTCGTCCGAGCCCGCGTCGTCCGAGCCCGCGTCGTCCGAGCCCGCGTCGCCTGATCCCGCGCCCCCGGACGCGAGGACTGCTCGCGGTCCCGCCTCCGCCGGGGGCGCCACGTCGCCGGGGATGGCGATACCCCTGGCGATCGAATCCCCGGCGATCGAGCCCCTGCCCGCGGCGCCGACCAGTGCCCGCCGGCTGCCGTCCGACGGGCACGTCGCGGCCCTGCCCGGCGCCACCCGGTCCCCGCGACGGGACCTGGTCCTCGCGGTCCCGGCCGGGACCGGGTGGCGCGCGTGGCTGAACGGCCGGCCGCTGCGGCCGTTCGCCGCCTGGGGCTGGGCGGCCGGCTTCCGACTGCCCGCCGAGGGCGGCACGGTTCGGCTGCACCGCGACGACGGCCGCGGACCCGAGCTGGCGCTCGTGCAGGCCGCGGCGCTCGGCGCACTGCTGCTGCTGGGTATCCCGGTACTGCTGGGTATCCCGGTACGGCTGGGTATCCCGGCCGCACGCCGGCCGCGCCGCACCCCGGATGACACCGATGCGTCACCCACCGATGGCCCGTCCGGGCGTGAGATCGGCCCCCAGCGCGGACCCCGGGACGGGTCGGCCTGGGCCCGTTCCTCGGCCGCCGGAGCTGATCCCGGCGGCCCCGGCGGGCTCCCACCGCCAGCCGATGGCTCCTGCGGGCGTGATGTCGGACGTGCCGCCCGGGCCGGCAGCGGGTCGGCGGGCGGCTCGGGATCGGTGGGGGAGGCGCCGTGACGACCGCATCCGGACGGCCCGCGGCGACGAGGTCGCCGCTGCGCCGCCGCGCCGCCGCGCGGGTGCTCGTGTCGGTCGCCGTCGTCGGCCTCGGCGGAGCCTTCCTCGCCGACGAGGGCGCCAGTCCCGCGCCGGCCGAGAGCTGGCCCGTGTCGGCCGCGCTGCTGGCCTGCCCGGATCTGACGACGACGCCTTCGGGTGCCCGTGATCCCGTGCTGGCCGGCCCCCTCGACCTCGCCGTACGCACCGCGGGGACGGCCGGCGGCCGGGTACGGGTCGCCACTCGGGCCGCCGAGCTGCGCACCCGCTTCGGTGGCGCGGCGCTGACCCAGCCACCCTCCGCGGCGAGGGGCGGCCGCGGCTCGGTGCTCGTGTCCGCCCAGGGCGCTTCGGCGGCCGGGTTGTCCGCGATCGTCACGGGAGTCGGCGACGGCGCGGGCCCGGCGCGGGCGCGCTGCCTCCCGCCGCGGGTCCGGAGCTGGTTCGCCGGGCCGTCGACGACCGCCGGCCGCGACCCGATCGTGATCCTGTCGAATCTGGCCGACCAGCCCGCCCAGGTCGGCGTACGGGTGTTCACCGATGGCACGGCCAGCCCACCGCAGGACATCTCCGTGCCGCCCGGGCAGGCGGTGACCCGCCGGCTCGCCGCGCTTGCCCCGGAGGCCGCCGTGACGGCGCTCGACGTCGAGGTGCGTTCCGGCCGGGTGCTCGCCTGGATGGTGGACCGGTCGAGCCTCGGTGGCCCCTTCACCGCACCCCGGCTGGTGCCGGTGACCGCCCCGCCCGCCCGCCGGCTGCTGCTCGGCGGGGTGCTCGTCCCGGCGGGACCGCCGGGCCCGGCGGCGCGCCTGGTGCTTGCCGCGCCCGACAGGGAGGCCACCGTGTGCGTCAGCGTGCTGACCGCGGCCGGCCGGCACACCCCGGTCGGCCTGGAGGCGGTGCGGGTGCCGGCTACCGGCGCGATCACCCTGCCGGTGCCGTTGCCGCCGGGCGGGGCGTCGGCGGTCCTCGTCGAGTCGACCGCCGGCGCGGCCGCGGTGGTTGCCGAGCTGGGCGTGGCCTCGGGTTGGCCGGGGGTGTCGACCTGGGCCGGCGCCGTCCGGCTCGGCGCCTCGTCGGGACGCCGCGGCCTGGACGCGTTCGGCCAGGGCGTCGGGCTGTCCGACCCGACCGGACCCACCGCCGGCGCCGGCACCGCGCCCGACGCGGCGGTCGACGTGCCAGCGCCGCCGGTGGGAGCCGCCGGAGCCGTCGTGCTCGCCGCGCCGGCGGGGCCCGTGACGGCCTGGCTCGACGGTGATCCCGTGCGGCTGGGGGCCGGCACGGTGGCCCTGGTCCGCGGACCGTCGGGCCCGGCCGGGGGGCGCCTCGTCGCGATCGGCGGCCCGCTGGTCGCGACGGCGGTCGTCGGCGCCGCGCAGGCGCCGGACCCGTCCGGGCTGGGTACCGCGCAGCCGCCTGTCCCGCCCGCGGTGCCGCCGTGGGACACGCCCCCCACCGGTCCCCCCGTCGCCAGGCCGGCCGCGTCCCCGCTGGTGCTGCCGAAGATCCTGTCCGCGGTCGTCCCGCTGGGGGGCGCGCCACGCCTGCTCGATGCCCTGCCGGCGGTGGCGGATCCCGCGGTGCCGTACCGCTGAGCGGGGTCCGCCACCGGTGGGCCGGACCTCGGCGGGCGAAAGCCGCCGATCAGCCCCGATCCGCCAGGTGTCCGGTCAGGCGGGGTGGGCGCCCGGCGCGGCGAGGAAGACCCGGCCGGTGCCGGTCAGGGTGACCGCCGCTCGGCCCGCCACCAGCACCGATCCGCCGCGGCGCAGCTCCAGCGGGGCGAGGGCGGTCCCGTCGTCGGCCGAAGCGGTGACCTCGACCCGGCCCTCGACCGCGAGCAGCACCGTCGGGCGCCCCACCGGCACGCTGCCGCCGGTGCAGACGGCCTCGGTGAGGGCGAAGTCGGCGACGGGGACGTCCCAGCCGCGCAGCAGCCCGCCAGGAGAATCCGCGACGGTGCGGGGATTGTGGATCGGCGCGTCGCTCGGAGTGGGATCGAAGATCCGCAGCAGCTCGTCGACGTCGATGTGCTTGGGGGTCAGGCCGCCGCGCAGCACGTTGTCGGAGGTGGCCATGATCTCGATGCCGAGCCCGGCGACGTAGGCGTGCAGCATCCGGGCCGGCTGGAACAGGCCCTCCCCGGGGCGCAGCGTCACGTCGTTGAGCAGCAGCGCCGCCGCGATGCCCACGTCGCCCGGGTGCGCCGCCGCGAGCCGCCCGATGAGGTCCGCGGCCCGCGCGACGTCGTCGCCGCCGCCGTCCACCGGGTCCCGGGAAGCCGGTCCGCCGTCGCGGTCGCCGAGGGCAGCCTCGTCACCGGCCGGGCCTCGGCCGCGCGCGCGGCGTAGCCGGTCGGCCGCCGCGACGAGAGCGCCGATCAGCTCCCCGGCGGGGCCGGCGGGCATGGTCAGCAGGGTCCGCAGCACCGTGGCCGCCCCGGCGGCCGGATCGTCGGCCAGGGGGCGGAAGGCGGCCAGGAGGGCCGGTGCCCCCAGCCCCTGCGCGACCGTGAGGGTGCGCGCCGGGTCACGGACGCCCGCGAGCGCCCGGAACGGGGAGAGGGCGACGATGAGCTCGGGCTTGTGGTTGCGGTCGCGGTAGCGCCGGCGGGAATCGTCGACGGCGAGGCCGGCGGCGTCGTCCGCGTCGAAGCCGGCGGCGGCCTGGGCCAGGTCGGGATGCACCTGCAACGACAGCGCCTTGTCCGCCGCCAGAACCTTGAGCAGGAACGGCAGCGGGCCGACGAGGTCGGCGGCCGGGCGGCGGGCGCCGTCCGCCTCGACGAGCGCCGGCGCCACGGGATGGGTCCCGAGCCACAGCTCCGCGACCGGACCGCCGGCGGCGGGGGTGCCGAGCAGCTCGGGGATGGCGGTCGCCGACCCCCATGCATAGGGCTGCTCGGCCCCGTGCAGCGCGAGCAGGCGGGGGAACCCCGCCGGCACCTGTGGGCCCGCGCCGGAGAATTTGCCGGCGGGCGGGGACGGGGCACCGGCAGGCGGCGTGGGCGCGGAATTGCTGGTCACGGTCTCCTCGGACGGGCGTGCTCCGTGGGGGCGGGGGTTGGCCGCCGCCCCGGTGCGGGCGGTGGACGGTCGGGCTACTCCTCCTCGCCCCAGCCGTGGCCTTCCGGGTCGATCACGGCTGGATCGACGCCCATCATCTCGGCCACCTCGTGGATGATCGCGTCCAGCACGAGTTCGGCCAGGTCCTCGCTGTCCACTGCCCTGGCCTCTATGGGCCGGCGATATACCACGATGCGGCGGGGGGTGCCCGAGCGGCCCTTTCCGGTGGCCGGCTGGAATCGGGCGAGCGGGATCTCCTCGTCGGTCACCGCCACCGGCGGCACGTCCTCGACGGCGAACTCGACGTCGGACAGCTCCGCCGACCACCGGTGGTCGAGATGCTCGACGGCGTCCAGCACGAAGTCGTCGAAGCGATCCCCGCGGGTGGCGTAGGCCGGCACGTCGGGCGGCAACAGCGCCCCGCGGATGCCCCGGCCCCGCCGGTCACGGCGCCGACGGGGGGGAATCGGCCGGGCCGCCGCCGGGAACCGCTCGAGCTCGGTCACCCTGTGAGCGTAGCGTTCGTGGCAGGGGCCCGTGTCGGTCCCGGCGGCCGTCGTGATCCGGTCGCTGCGCCAACCCCGCCATCCGGCGACTGACCCCGAATCCCCCTCCCAGCCCGAGGAGGTTCCACGATCTTGATGATCTCGATGCCGTGCCGGATGCTCTTGCCGCGCGCGAGTTCGGACGCGCGGTGCAACGATATGGTCGACAACGCGTGACGATTCAGCCTCGCGCCACGCGACACGACGATAGGTGGTGGCCGTCGCCCGTTCCGGGGGCTACCGTCCGGAACGTGAAGCCTCGGCGCTGCTCCCNCTCGGCCTGTTCCGCAGCCGCGGTCGCCACGCTCACGTATGCCTACGCCGAGTCGACAGCCGTACTGGGCCCGCTGTCCCCGTACGTCGAGCCGCACTCGTACGACCTGTGCGGCCCGCACGCCGACCGGCTCACCGTGCCGCTCGGCTGGGCGGTCGTCCGGCTCGAGGCCGAAGCGTCACGTGAGGGTGGCCGTGAGGTGGCCGGGGATGACCTGGAGGCGCTGGCGGACGCCGTGCGCGAGGCCTCCCGGCGCGGCCCCGAGGCCCCCCGGCGTGGTCCCGAGCCGCCCCAGGGTCCCCAGGGTGGGCCTCAGGCGCCTCCAGGGGGTCGCCGCGGTCACCTGCGGGCGGTGCCCAGCCCTTCCTGAGGTGACCCGGCGCCGGTGACCTCCGACGACCGGGGACCGGGAGGTAGCGGCGGGCCTGGCCGCCCGCCGCTCCCGTAACCGACCGGGGCCGCGCGGCTGTCGGGGGCCGGCCGCGGAGGTGCGTGGTCGGCGGCGTGTGGCACGCGTGGGCTTCCCCGGACGCGGTCCCGGGTCTGTCGGACCCGGCGGATATGGTCAACCGAGTGCGGCCGCAGTGGCGCCGTGCAGGCCCGGGGGACCATTCACCCGGTGCGGGGGACACCAGGGAGAAGGGTGGGGACCGGATGCGCGACCTGTCGCGGATCTTCAAGGCGTACGACGTCCGGGGTGTCGTGCCGGCAGAGTTCGACGCCGAGATCGCCCGGCTGACCGGCGCCGCGTTCGTCCGGTTGCTCGACGCGGAGCGGATCGTCACCGCCCACGACATGCGGGAGTCGTCCATCCCGCTCGCCGCAGCCTTCGCCGAGGGCGCGGCCGGCCAGGGCGCCGATGTGGTCCTCGCCGGCCTCGGCTCGACGGACCTGCTCTACTTCGCCGCGGGCTCGCTCGACATCCCCGGCGCGATGTTCACCGCCTCCCACAACCCGGCGAAGTACAACGGCATCAAGCTGTGCCGGGCGGGCGCGGCGCCGATCGGCCAGGAGACCGGGCTCGCCGAGATCCGGGCGATGGTCGAGCGGGGCGTGCCCGCCGGCCCCGGTCGCGTCGGTACGGTCACCACGAGTGATCTCCTCGCCGACTACGTGCGCCACCTGCACACGCTGGTCGACCTGTCCGACATCCGGCCGCTCACCGTCGCGGTCGACGCCGGCAACGGCATGGGCGGGCTGACCGTCCCGGCGACCTTCGCCGGCCTGCCACTGACGGTGGTCCCGCTCTACTTCGAGCTGGACGGCTCCTTCCCCAACCACGAGGCCAACCCGATCGAGCCGGCGAACCTGCGCGACCTGCAGGCCGCGGTCCGCGCCTCCGGGGCCGACCTCGGGCTTGCCTTCGACGGCGACGCCGACCGCTGCTTCGTCGTCGACGAGCGCGGAGAGATCGTTTCTCCGTCGGTCATCACGGCGCTGGTGGCGGACCGTGAGCTTGCCCGCGAGCCGGGTGGGACGATCATCCACAACGTCATCGTCAGCAAGGGGGTGCCCGAGCTCGTCACCGAGCGTGGCGGCATCCCGGTCCGCACCCGCGTCGGCCACTCGTTTATCAAGGCCGAGATGGCCCGAACGGGCGCGATCTTCGGCGGCGAGCACTCCGGCCACTTCTACTTCCGGGACTTCTGGCGGGCGGACTCCGGCATGCTCGCCGCGCTGCACGTGCTCGCCGCGCTGGGCGGCCAACCGCGGCCGCTGTCCGAGCTGCTCGCCGGCTACGTCCGCTACAGCGCCTCCGGCGAGATCAACTCGGAGGTGGCGGATGTCGTCGCCGCGACGCAGGCGGTCGAGAAGGCCTACGCCCCGCACGCCACCGACATCGATCATCTCGACGGTCTGACCGTCTCGTTCGCGGACGGATCCTGGTTCAACCTGCGCCCGTCCAACACCGAGCCGCTGCTGCGGCTCAACGTCGAGGGCCCCGATGAGGCCACGATGCGCCGGCTGCGCGACGAGGTCCTCGCGCGCGTCCGGGGCGGAAGGGAATCCTGATGAGTCTCGACCCGCTGCTGCTGGAGATCCTCGCCTGCCCGTGCAGCAAGCACGGGGAGCTGCGGCCCGATGAGCTGGACGGCGCGCCTGTGCTGGTCTGCCTCGCCTGCGACCTGGCCTTTCCGGTCCGCGATGACATTCCCGTGATGCTGCTCGACGAGGCCGTGCCGTTCTCCGGCCGGGCCGCGTCGGCATCGAGCTGACCCCCCGCGGCGTCGGCGTGTACCTCGACGAGGCAATCCTCGACGACACGGCCAGGATCGACTCCGGCAACGCCGCGGCCCTCCTGCCGCACGTCGCCTCGGCGGCCCTGCAGGTGCGCCAGAGCGTCATCCTCGCCGAGGAGGCGGGGGTGGCGCGGCTGGGCGCCGACGGGCGGCCGCGCGCGGTCCTCGTCGCCGGGGTCGGCGGCTCCTCGCTGGCCGCCGGCGTCCTGGCCGCCGTCGCCGGGCCGGCGAGCCCCGTCCCGGTCATCGGCCACCATGCCCACGGCCTACCGGGTTGGGTCGGCGTGTCCGACGTCGTCCTCGCCGTGTCGGCCTCCGGCACCTCGGCGGAGACGTGCTCCGTGGTGGAGGAGGCCGACCGGCGCGGTGCGCGGATCGGCGTCGTCGCGCCGCCGGACACTCCGCTGGCCCACCTCGCCGCCCTCGCCGGGGCGCCGTTCGTCCCGCTCGTCGGGCAGCGGCCGGCCCGGGCCATGCTCTGGTCGCTGGCGGTGCCGCTGCTCGTCGCCGTTCGGGAGCTGGGCATCGTCCGGCTCGGCGCCGACGCCGTCGAGGCGGCCGCCGCCCGGCTGGAGGAGGTGGCGACCCGCTGCCGGTCGTCGAGCGAGTCCTTCGTCAACCCGGCGAAGACCCTGGCTCTGGAGCTGGCCGGCTCCCTGCCGCTCGTCTGGGGCACCTCGGCGGTGACCTCGGTCGCGGCCGAGCATGCCGCCGCCCAGCTCGCGACGAGCGCGAAGTACCCGGCGATCGTCGGGGCCCTGCCGCATCCCGGTCACCATCAGGTGGCGTTGTTCGACGGTCCGTTCGGGGCCGGTCTGACCGCCGGCGGGACGGGCGCCCGCGACGACCTGGAGGACTTCTTCCGCGACCGGATCGAGGACGAGGAGGAGTCGATCCGGCTGCGACTGATCCTGCTGCGCGACCCCGGTGCGGAACGGTCCGAGGTCGGCCGCCAGGCGGAGGCCGCCATCGCCGTCGCCGCCGAGCGCGGGGTCGGCGTCACCGAGCTGCGGGCCGAGGGGGCCGGCCCGCTGGAGCGGCTCGCCTCCCTGATCGGCCTGTTCGACTTCACCGCCGTGTATGCGGCGCTGGCGCTCGGGATCGACCCGACCCAGGCGCCCACCGTCCGCGATCTGGGGCGGTAGTCCCGCCAGGTCGGCGGAGAATGACCGTTTCGTACCCATTGATCCGTCCTGTGTAGACGGACTATCCGGCCCAATGTCACGGGCCCGATGCTCGGATCGGTGACCGGCGCGCCGGCCGAGCGTCGCCAGCCACGACCCGCTGCTCTGCGCAGCGTCAGCCACGAGCTGCGGGCGCCGGTCAACTCGGTGCTCGGCCTCGCGCGCCTGCTGCTCGACGTGGAGGCCACCGGCCCCCGCTGAGCCGTCCGGCTTACCTGCCTTCTCGTACCGCGACGTGCGCCGCCAGGACATTCCCGTACCTCACCGATCACAAGTGGATACGCGCTCTAACGGCCGCCCCGGTTCTGGCCGTTCTGGCCGCCGCCGTTCTGGGGCCCCCCGTTCTGGGCCCCGCCGTCTGGCTGGCCGCCGCCGTTGTCCTGGCCGTTCGGGACCGCCTGCTGGGTGCCGTTCTGGCCGCCGAGCGGGGCGCTGCGGGCCTGCGGCTGGCCGAACACGCCGGGCAGGACCTGCTGGCCGAGGTTCTGGAGCATGTCGCCGAGGCCCTGGCCCGGCGTCGGCGCGGGCGGGGGCGGCGGGGTGTTCTGCAGGCCGCCCTTGGTGCCGTGGGCCACCGTCGGGTCGGCGCCCGGCAGCGCGACCACCGGCTGGTTGGCCAGCGCCGCCCGCATCGACTTGCCCCAGATGATCGCCGGCAGGTCACCGCCGAAGACCCGCGACCAGGTCCGGCCGTCCGCGACGACGTTGCGCAGCGGGTGGGACTCGGCGCCGGTGGGGTCGCCGACGGACACCGCCGCGGTCATCTGCGGGGTGAAGCCGACGTACCAGGCGGCGGAGAACTCGTCGGTGGTGCCGGTCTTGCCGGCCGACGGGCGGCCGATCGCGGCGTTGGTCCCGGTGCCGTTGATCGGAACGCCGGCCAGCACGCTGGTCACCGTGTCGGCGACTCCCTTCGCCAGCACCTGCTCGCACTGCGGCGGGCGGGCGACGTCGATCGGGTCCTTGCTGGAGTCCACGGCCCCGGTGGCGAATCGCGGAGCGCAGCGCAGGCCGCCGCCGGCGATCGTCGCGTAGGCATCGGCCATCTGCAGCGGCGAGACGTACATGTACTGGCCGCCGCCGATGGCGGTCGCCCCGTCCGTCGGCCCGATCTTGTCGGCCTTCGGCGGGACGACGCCGAGCCGCTTGGCCATCTCCATCACCGCCGGGATGCCGGTCTTCTCCGCGAGCTGCACGTAGAAGGTGTTCACCGAGTCCCAGGTGCCGCGCGGGATGTCGTAGATGCCCGCCTCGGCCGGGTCGGAGTTCGAGAAGCCCTTGGCGCAGTCGCCCTCACCGCGGTCGAGCGGGAACTTCGGGCTGACGTAGCAGGCCGGCGAGTAGAAGGCGGTCGACGTGCCGTAGCCCTGCTCCATGGCGGCGGCGAGCACGAACGTCTTGAACGTCGACCCGGGCTGGAACGTCGCGTTCGTGGGCAGCGGCACCACGGTCTGGTTCAGTCCGGCGTTCGACCCGTACACCCGGTTGACCGCCATCGCGAGGATGTTGCCGGTGCCCGGTTGGATGACCACCTCGGTCGCCGACACCCGGTTGTCCGGGGCGATCGTCGAGTTCACCGCGTCCTGCGCCGCCTGCTGGACCAGCGGGTCCAGGGTGGTGCGGATCACCAGGCCGCCCTCGTAGATGCGCCGGTTGCGTTCCTCCACGGTGGTGCCGAGAGCCGGGCTGGCCCGCAACTGCGAGCGGACGTAGTCGCAGAAGAACGGCGCGGTCGACGTCTCGCAGGAGTCCGCGGCCGGCGGCGGGGCCGGCACCACGTTCAGGGGCATCTGCTTCGCCGCATCCGCCTGCGTCGGCGAGACGTAGTTGTTCTCCGCCATCTTGTCGAGCACGGTGTTGCGCCGGACCAGCGCCGCCTGCGGGTGCGCGGCCGGGTTGTACCGCGACGGGCTCTGCACCAGCCCGGCGAGCAGGGCCGCCTGCTCGAGGGTGACCTGGGAGATGGGTACCCCGAAGTAGTGCTCGGCGGCCGTGCCGACGCCGTACGCACCGTCGCCGAAGTAGGCGATGTTCAGGTAGCGCTCCAGGATCTCGTCCTTGGAGAAGCGCTTCTCGATGTCGAGGGCATAGCGGAGCTCCTGGATCTTGCGGTCCAGTGAGTCGCCGGCGGCCACCTCACGCTCCTGGGTCGTGCGGGCGTTCTGCAGCAGCACGTTCTTGACGTACTGCTGGGTCAGCGTCGACCCGCCCTGGGCGACCCCGCCGGCCTCGCTGTTGCGCAGCGCCGCCCGCAGGACGCCCTGTGGGTCGACCCCGCCATGCTCGTAGAAGCGGGCGTCCTCGATGGAGACGATCGCCTCCCGCATGATCTTCGGGATGTCGCTGCCCGGGACGACGATGCGGTTCTCGGCGCCCCGCAGCGTCGCGATCACCGAGCCGTCGGAGGCGAGAATCGTCGAGCTCTGCGGCAGCGGGGGGGTGACGAGCTCGCTCGGCAGCCCGAGGAAGTGGTCCGCGCTGCCCTTGGCGAACAGGCCCACCGCCCCCACGAACGGCAGCGACAGCAGGGCGACGACCACCCCGAGCGCGCTCGCCGTCAGCGCCATCTTCTTCAGCACGCGGCGCCGGTCGACCGGCGGCCGCGGCAGGGTGCGGGCGCCCGGCCCGCCGCCCTGCGCGGCTCCGGCCGGCGCCTGGGAGTCGAGGGTGTCCGGACCGCTCGCGGGCCCGTCCTGGCCGCGGATGGCGGTGCCGGTCGATGCCACCGAGGCCGTGCCGGTTGCCGGGCTGACAGTCGTCGCGGCCGCGGTGGCGGCCGCGGTCGTACCGGTTTCGGCCGGCTCCGAACGCGCCGCCGTGCGGCCACGGATCTTCGCGCGGACTCCGGCCTCAGCGGCCGGCCCTGCCTTACCTGCCGGCCCTGTCTTACCTGCCGGCCCTGCCTTACCCGCTGGTCTCGCCTTACCTGCCGGTCCCGCCTTACCTGCTGGTCTCGGCTTACCTGCCGGTCCCGCCCCAGGCGTCGCTGCTTCCGCCGTGGGCGCCGCCGATCCCGGCGTCGCCGGTCCGTCCTTGGACGTCACCGGTCCCGACTTCGGTGCCGCCGGTCGTGGCGGTGCCGCCGGTCGTGGTGGTGCCGCCGGTCGTGGCGGGGTGGCCGATCTCGGCGGGGTGGCGGCGCGTTCGGCCGCGACCCCGCGGGGCGTGCCGTCGGCGCGGGGCGGCACCCCGGCGGATCCCCCTCGCGACGAACCACCCGCCGGTGCGGGCGGGCTGGGCCGGGATGGAGTGCTCGACTCCCGTCCGCCAGACGTCGACGTCACCCCCTCGGTGGGCCGGCGGAACCGCCGGGATCTTCGTGGGACCTCAACCAGCATGCGTGACCCGGCGCTTGGTCGCTCATCGGCACCCGGGTGCTCGCGGGCTGACCGAACAGTTCGGGC
The DNA here is from genome assembly GCF_001414035.1 of Frankia sp. ACN1ag. Classification (NCBI taxonomy): domain Bacteria; kingdom Bacillati; phylum Actinomycetota; class Actinomycetes; order Frankiales; family Frankiaceae; genus Frankia; species Frankia sp. ACN1ag. Next base: position 120,052 of record NZ_LJPA01000006.1, read on the forward strand.
GAAGCGAACCTGGCTGCGGACGGGCGCCGATTCACGGCAGTTGGCATGGACGGTCCGATACCGCTGGTAACGGTAGACGAGCGTTTCCCGCGCGGGCGACCCGGCGGGCCAGGTGTGTGCGGTACGCCTCGGATTGTTTAGCGACCGTTAAGGGAGTGGGGTTCCGATGGTCCGGATCCGGGGGGCCCGGCCGGGCCCGGCATGCGCAGCAGCCGGCGGCCCTTCTGTGCCTCGAAGTCGAGGGCGGCGACCGGCGGGGACGGCGGGATGCGCCGGGTGAGCTGCCCGAGTCGGCGGACGTCGGCGGCGACCTCCGCCTCGGCCAGCACCCGCACGGCGAAGGCCAGGTCGCTGGGGCTCACGTGGTAGCGCCGCTCCAGTTCGTCGGCGTAGGCGGCGGCGAGCAGCTCGCGCTCGCCGTACTCGCGGTGACCGCCGGGGGAGCGGGCGGGCACGAGCAGGCCCAGCGACTCGCGGTAGCGCAGCATGCGCGGCGTGGTGTCCAGCACCGCCGCCGCCCGCGCGATGGGGAGCCGCTGCTCGGGCCGGAGCTGGACCCGCTGACGTAGTCGCTCCAGCACGTGCCGCACGAACGAGTCCTCCCGGCGGGGTGGGGCGGCACCCTCCCGGCCTCTCACGTCGTTCCGATCATGCGACGAAGAGTACGGGCGAGGCGCCGCTTGTGGCCCCGATTCTAACAACAGGCTGTCAGGTTCTTTGACATCGTCTCGGCGGGCTCGTCATCGTTCGAGTTGTCGACGCGGCGTCCGTGAATCCAGTCGCCGCCACGGCATCCCCAGCCACGGCATCCCCAGTCACGGCGTCGCCAGCCACGGCATTCCGGCTTCGGCGTCTCATCCCACGACAGGAGCACCATGTCCGATCTGGCCGATCTTCCCGAGCTGCTGCCCGACCCGTCCGACCGACCCGACGCCGCCGGGCTGCCGCGCCACGACGTCGCTGACCTGGCCCTCGCCGCGCAGGGGCGATCCCGGATCGACTGGGCCGACCGGGCGATGCCCGTGCTGCGCCAGATCCGGGAGCGCTTCGCCGCCGAGCGCCCCTTCGCCGGGGTGCGCATCGCGGCCTGCATGCACGTCACCACGGAGTCGGCGAACCTCATGCGGGCGCTGGCGGCCGGCGGCGCGCAGGTCACGCTGTGCGCGTCGAACCCGCTGTCCACCCAGGACGACACGGCCGCGGCGCTCGTCGCCGAGTACGGCATCGCCACCTTCGCCCGCAACGGCATCGACCGCGACGGCTACTACGCCCACATCGGCGCCGCCCTCGACGCCGCGCCGCACTATGTCTTCGACGACGGCTGTGACCTGGTCAACATCCTGCACACCGAGCGCACCGACGTGCTCGGCGGCGTCCGCGGCGGCTGCGAGGAGACGACCACCGGGGTGATCCGGCTGCGGCAGATGGCCGCTGCCGGAGCCCTGCGCTTCCCCATGGTCGCGGTCAACGACACCGACACCAAGCACATGTTCGACAACCGCTACGGCACCGGCCAGTCGACCCTGGACGCGATCTTCCGGGCGACGAACACGCTGCTGGCCGGCCGTACGGTCGTGGTCGCCGGCTACGGCTACTGCGGCCGGGGGGTGGCGTCGCGGGCCAAGGGTCTCGGCGCCGCGGTGATCGTGACCGAGATCGACCCGACCAAGGCGCTGGACGCGGCCATGGACGGCTTCCAGGTCATGCCGATGAGCGCGGCGGCCCGGCTCGGCGACGTGTTCATCACCGTCACCGGCAACCGGGACATCGTGCGTCGGGAGCACTTCGCGGTGATGCGCGACGGCGCGATTCTGGCGAACTCCGGCCACTTCGACATCGAGATCGACATCACCGCGCTCGCCGAGCTCGCTGTCGAGGTACCGCGTCGGGTGCGGCCCTCGACCGACGAGTACGTCCTCGCCGACGGGCGCCGGCTGCTGCTGCTCGCCGAGGGTCGCCTGGTGAACCTGGCCGCGGCCGAGGGGCACCCCGCCGCGGTGATGGACATGTCCTTCGCCGACCAGGCGCTGACCGCGGAGTGGCTGCACACCGCTGGGCGGGACCTCATTCCGGGCGTCTACGACGTCCCCACCGCGATCGACAAGGACGTCGCTCGGATGAAGATCGAGACGATGGGCATCGAGATCGACACCCTGACTCCGGCGCAGGTGGAGTACCTGAGCTCCTGGGAGCACGGATCCTGACGCGATGATGTGAGGTTTAGCGACCTCGGGGTGTCGAGTCTGACAATTTGATGTCAGGAGTGGGGTCGACCGTTCAGTGGGGGTGCCTGCCTGGGCCAAGCGCCGCCCGGACCGGGCGTGGGCGACCCGGTGCCCGTCCATGAGGCACCCGGCGGCGGGGGGAAGGGGGCCCGCGGGGGAGCCACGCCCGGGGGAGCCGCGAGCGGGCGCTGCGCGGCGAGCCTGGCGTAGGCCCGGCGGGTGCGTTCGGCGAGCACCGCCGACAGGTAGGCCCACCCCGGCGTGCCCGGGGGCGGCGGCGGCGTGACCACCGCGCGCACCTCGTCGACCAGGCCGCGCCCGAGGCGGTCCAGCGCCTGCGGCGACAGGGCGTGCGAACGGCTCAGGAACTGGCGGGCGCGCAGGGCGAGGCCGTCGTCGAGTCCGGTCAGGTCGAGCAGGGACGCCCACCCGAGCAGCGGCGGCGGCACGAACGGCGCGGCGCCGACGGTGCGCGGGACGCTCACCTGCAGCACCACCGTCCCGGCGAACACGTCGCCCAGGCGCTTGCTGTGCCGGGAGGAGATCATGCTGATGATGGCGGGCAGGCCGAGCAGAGGTCCGGGGCGTTCGACGACCGCGCCGATGAGGCCCCGGGTGAAGGCGTGCCGGAACCGGATGGGCCCGCCGTCGTCGCGAACCACCCGCAGGCCCAGCGCCATCTTGCCGAGGGTCCGCCCGCGACTCAGCGTCTCGCACGCCACCGGGTAGCCGAGCACCATGGCGAGGTAGACCAGCAGAAAGATGGCGGCGACCAGCGCGTCGTCCTCGGGTCGCACGACGAGCACGACCAGGGCGCCGAGTACGTACAGGATGTAGAGCTGGGCGAGCAGGTCGATCAGCCCGGCCACCAGCCGCGACCCCAGCCTGGCCACCCGCAGGTCGATGGCGACCGCCTCGCCGGTGACGATCGCTTCACCGGCAACGATCGCCTCCGCGCCCGGCGCGCCGGCGTGGCCCGCTCCGCTGGGACCGCTCCGGACGACCTGGTTCATGGGGCCCCCGGGAATCTTGGTGTGCGTGCGGATCTCACCATATGGTCTCCGGCGGGCATCGAGGGCCGCCCGTCCGGGTGATCCAGGACGGCTCCGGCGCTCCCCGTCGGCTGTCAAAACGGTCTGCATCGGCATACTACCGTCACTTACCGCATGCCCGGACCAATCGCGTCGGTCTACAAATCCTGGTTCGGTATCGGGTGTTGCGGGCGTAGTCGGCACCGGCCGTCGCCTTCTTCGGGTAACCCGGCCGGTCTGGTGTGCCGGCTCTTGACGGTGCCGCGGAAATCCCCTCATGATGCAGTGGTGATCTCTGTTCCGTAGTACCGAGAGAAAATGGCCGGCGGTGCGTTCGGCGGCTTTCTTGGATCTCTGGCGGGCTGGGGACATGGCGGTGGATGTGGCCGCGGTGCCCCCGGCCCGATCGGATCCATCATCGGGGATTTTGTGGTTCGGGCGATGCCGGGTTGTCTTCCGCCGGCGGACCGGACGGTGTGGGACCGGTGACTGCGGATGGGTACCGGGTCGGCGCCGAACCAGGCGCTGAATGGTCGACGGCCGCCGATAACCCGCGGCCCGGGTTGCGTCGGACAGCCGGTCGATCATGGCCGAATTTCGGCGGCCCGTTCGTGTTCGGCCGGCCTTCGCGTGCGGATTCCTTCGGAGCGTGACAACATGCCCGACCAGCCGATCCACACGTTGGTAGTGGAGGATGACCCCGTCCTCGCCGCCAGGCTGCGCGGCTATGTCGACAGCGTCCCCGGGTTCGTCGTCAGCGGGGTGGCTCGCAGCGGAGAGCAGGTGCTGTCACCCGCCCTGCACGGTCGGCTCGACCTGATCCTGTTGGATTTCTTCCTGCCGGACATGAGCGGGCTGGACGTGTGCCGGGCCCTGCGTGCCCGCGGCTCGACCCTCGACATCATCGCCGTCTCCCTCGTCCGAGATCTGGCCATGGTGCAGACGGCGATGTCCTACGGCGTCATCCAGTACGTCGTGAAGCCGTTCACCGCCACGGCGTTCCGGCACTGTCTGGAGCGGTACTCGGCCTTCCGGCGGCAGATCACGGCCAGCCCCGGCGGTCTCGTCCGCCAACGTGACGTGGACCTCGCCCTGTCCCGGCTGCGACCCGACGGCTCCGGCGTGACGCTGCCCAAGGGGCTGTCCGCCGCCACGCTCGACACCGTGGTCGGTTACCTGCGCGGGGCGGTGCGGCCGTTGTCCGCGGACGAGGTCGCCGGGGGCGTCGGGCTGTCTCGGGTGACGGCGCGGCGTTACCTCGAATGGCTGGCCGGGCAGCGCCTGGCGATCCGGACGATGAGCTACGGCCACATCGGCCGGCCGCGCCACCTGTACCTGTGGCGTCGGCCGTGACGTCCGCCGCCGGATCGGGCCGGGCAGACCACAATGACCTAAACAGCGACAGCGCCCGAGCCGCGCGCAAAGGTAGGTGTTGGCGGCCTCATCGGCCGTTTCCGTGACTGCGGTCGTCCCGCCTCCTCCATCAACCGTCGCCTTGCTCTCCTCTCGGGCCCGGCATCCGCGCGGCGCCTTCCAGGGAATGCCGCATCAGGCGTAGTCACGTCGCCGGCACCGGCCATCAGCCATTCATCGCGCTCACTGATCCGGCAGCCCGGCGCGGTGTGGACGGTTCCCGCTTCTGTTGCGTCCCAACCTGCGCGCCCGGCGCCGCTGTGCGCGCCGCGACCCATGCCTTGCCGACCGGACCACCCGTCTTGCCGACCTGACCACCCGTCTTGCCGACCTGACCACTTGNAGTGACCGCGATGGCCAGTGATCGCCCTGTCGCCGCGCCCAGGGAACGAGACGTGCTGCTGACCGGGATGGGATTCTGCCTGCCCGGTCTCGAACGCCCCTGCCTCACCGCGGACGACGTCTGGGCGGTGGCGTCGAAAGGTGTTTCCTGCCTGCCGCGGGGTGACATCCACTACGGCTCCGTCGCGCTCACCGAGGAGATGTTCGACGACCGGCTGCCCGACATCCCGGCGCTCTACCGCCAGCAGCTCACCCGATCGCACCGGCTCGGACTGGTCTCGTTCGTCCAGGCATGCGAGGACGGCGGGCTGGACTTCCGCGCCGGCGACCTCACCGAGGCGGCCATCCTCACCGGCCGCGGCAGCGTCGACGACAACGTCCGCGTCTACCGGGATCTGATCGATGCGCGCCCCGAGGAACTCACCCCGGCCGCCGCCGTCGGGATTTTCATCCAGACCCAGCTTGGGGTCACCCCGTACGACGTCGCGCTGCTGCAGGCGTCCCTCGCCCGCACCCGCGGGCCGAGCTTCTCGGTCACCTGCGGCTGTTCGTCCTCGACGATCCAGCTCGGGAACGCGCTGCGCATGATCCAGAGCGGTGAGGTGGAGGTGGCGGTCGTCACCGGCGTCGACTCCGGCAACGCGGATCTCGCCCGCCGAGGGCAGGGGATCTTCCTCGCCGCCGAGCGGGGCGGCCCGGCGGGCGCCCCTGGGTTCGTCCCGGACCAGCTTCCCTCCACCGACCACCCCATGCACCCATACGACGAGCGGGCGGGCGGCGTCGGGTTCGGCGAGGGGTCGGCGACGGTGGTGCTGGAGAGCCGGGCCCATGCCGAACGCCGCGGCGCCCGTCCCCATGGGCGGCTGCTCGCGCAGGCCACGACCCGCGACGGACTGTTCAGCCCGCTGTCGGTGGACATCACCGGAACGGCTCTGGTGACCGGGGTCCGGCGCTGCCTGGGCGAGCGGTGGAGCATCGACCAGATCCCCTACATCAACGGGGGCAGCGACGGTGACCCCAACGTGACGAACATCGAGGTCAACGCCGTACGGGAGCTGTACGGGCCGAGGGTGCCGGCGGTGCTGCTCAGCTCCCAGGAGGCGTGCTTCGGCCACAGCGGCGCGCCGGCCGGTGCGCTGGGCGCGGCCCTGACGACCCTGATGATCGCCAGGGGCGAGGTGTGTCCCACCGCCGGCTGCGAGCGGCCGGCGGCGGACCTCAGCTTCGACCCGATCCCGGGGACGAGCCCGCGTCCGCTCGACTTCGACTACGCGCTCAGCTTCACCTACCAGATCGGCGGCCTCAAGGCCGTGATCCTGCTGGGCTCTCCGGACGCGACCTGACGTCCCTTTCCTGATTTCCCGTTCCCTCCCCGTGCTTCCCGTTCCCTCCCGTCTCCCCGCCCATCGTGGCCGGGCCCGACGGGCCCGGCGCGGCTCCGCTGATTTCGCCATGTCTGTGTGCCGCCCGAGGCCGGGATGTGCCGTCAAGAGCCGTCAAGAAAGGAACTGCACCCGTCATGAGCGAGGCACCCGTTCAGAGTGTTGACGTGGCCACCCGGCCCGGTGAGCAGCCGGCGTCCGCGGTCGGTGCGGCCGAGGACGGCATCGCGGTGATCGGGATGGGCTGCCGGTTGCCCGGGGGAGTGGACTCCCCGGCGTCTTTGTGGGAGCTGCTGGTCGCCCGGCGCGACGCCATCCGCGAGCCACCGCCCGGTCGCTGGGTGGCCGAGGAGTACCTCGACCCGACCCTGACGGCGCTCGGCCGGTCGGTGCCGCGCCAGGCCGGCTACCTGGACGACATCGCCGGCTTCGACGCGGACTTCTTCGGCGTCTCCCAGCGGGAGGCCGACGTGCTCGACCCGCAGCACCGGCTGCTGCTGGAGGTGGCCTGGGAGGCGTTCGACCACGCCGGCCTGCCGGCGGATCGGCTCGCCGGCACCTCCACCGGCGTGTTCATCGGGCTCAACGGCTCTGACTACGCCGAGCGGCTCGTCGGGCGGCCCGAGGAGCTGGAGGGGTCGCTGCTCGTCAACGGGCCGTGCGTGGCCAGCGGCCGCATCGCCTACCTGCTGGGCCTGCACGGGCCGTGCCTGACGGTGGACACGGCCTGCTCCTCCTCGCTCGTCGGCGTGCACCTGGCCTGCCGCAGCCTGGCGGGCGGCGAGTGCGACGTCGCGATCGCCGGGGGCGTGGCCATGATGCTCTCTCCCCGGGCGTCGAAGTCGATGGTCCGGATGAGCATGCTGTCGCCGACGAGTCGCTGCCACGCCTTCGACGCCGCCGCCGACGGCTTCGGCCGCGGCGAGGGCGCCGGCCTGGTCGTGCTCAAGCGCCTCGCCGACGCCAGGCGCGACGGCGACCGGGTGCTCGCGGTGATCCGCGGCACGGCGGTGAACCAGGACGGCCGCACCGACGGGCTGAGTGTCCCCTCCGAGCAGGCGCAGTACGCCGTGGCGAAGGCCGCGCTGCGCCGGGCCGGCGTCGACCCGGCGGACGTCGGCCTGGTCGAGGCGCACGGCACCGGGACGACGGTCGGCGACCCGATCGAGTTCAGGGCCCTGTCGCGGGCCTACGGCGCGGGAACCCAGCGTTGCGCCCTGGGATCGGTGAAGACGAACCTCGGCCATCTCGAGCCCGCCTCGGGCGTCGCCAGCCTGATCAAGGTCGTGCTCTGCCTGCAGCATGCACAGATCCCGGCGAACCTGCACTTCCACGAGTGGAACCCGGCGATCGCGAGCGTCGAGTCCCGGTTCTTCATGNCCACCGACCTGGTCGAGTGGCCCGTGCGGGACACGGGTCGGGTCGCGGCCGTGTCCTCCTTCGGATTCTCCGGCACCAACGCGCACGTCGTCGTCGCGCAGGCGCCGCCGTCCGCCATCGACCCGCTGTCCGCCACCGACTCGCTGTCCGCCACCGACCCGCTGTCCGCCACCGACCCGCTGTCCGCCACCAACCCGCTGTCCGCCACCGACTCGCTGTCCGCCACCGACCCGGGGGCGGCCCGCGTCGCGTCGGGGCCGGGCGGCCCGGACGTCGTCGTCGTCCCGGCCGGCTCGGCCGAGGTGTTGCCGGCCGCCGCCACCCGCCTCGCCGACTGGTTGGCTGCCGGCGCCGACCCGGTTGCCGGCGCGGTGCGCGACGTCGCCTACACGCTGGCCCGTCGGCGCGCGACGGGACGCGGCCGGCTCGGGGTGGTCGCCACCTCTCGGGAGGAGCTGGTCGCGGGCCTGCGCGCGTTCGCCGCCGGTCGCCCCGCGCCGAACGTGGTGACGGGCACCGCCAGCGCCGGCGTGCCGCGGGACACGGTCTGGGTGTTCTCCGGGCAGGGGTCGCAGTGGGCCGGCATGGGCCGCGACCTGCTGGTCGTGGAGCCGGCATTCGCCGCGGCCATCGCCGAGGTCGACCCGCTGATCCTGGCGGAGACGGGGTTGTCGGTCCTCGACGCGTTGCGGGCCGGCGAGGAGCTGGCGGGCTGCGACCGCATCCAGCCGGTGCTGTTCGCCGTGCAGCTCGGGCTGGCGGCGCTGTGGCGGGCGCACGGCGTGCGGCCCGCCGCCGTGATCGGGCACTCCATGGGGGAGGTCGCGGCGGCCGTCGTCGCAGGCGCGCTGAGCGTCGCCGACGGCGCCCGGGTGATCTGCCGCCGGTCGCGGCTGCTCACCCGCATCGCCGGGGCCGGCGCGATGGCCACCGTCGGGCTCGACCGGCGGGCGGTGGAGGCCGATCTCGCCGCGACCGGCGCCGACCGGGAGGTCTCGGTGGCCGTGCTGGCCGCGCCGGGCTCGACGGTCGTCGCCGGAGCCGCCGTCCGGATCGACGAGCTCGTCGCGCACTGGACCGCCCGCGGCATCCCGGCCCGCCCGGTCGCGGTCGACGTCGCCTCCCACTCGCCGCAGGTCGACCCGCTGCTCGGCGAGCTCGCCAGGCAGCTCGTCGAGCTCGACCCGGGCCGACCCGAGATCGGCTTCTACGGCACGGTCGAGGACTCCCCGCGTACGGTGCCCGCCTTCGACGCCGCGTACTGGTGCGCGAACCTGCGTCGCACCGTCCGGTTCACCGACGCCGTTGCCGCGGCCGCCGCCNACGGACACCGCGTCTTCCTCGAGATCTCCCCGAACCCGGTGGTGGCCCGCCCGATCGCCGACAGCCTGACCGGTGGCAGCCGCACCCCGGTGGTGCTGCCGACGCTGCACCGGGACGGCGACGGTCAGCAGGAGTTCCGGATCGCGCTCGCGGCGGCTCACTGCGCTGGCGTGCCCGTCGACTGGTCGGTGCTCTACCCCGACGGAGTGATCGTCGACGTCCCGCCGTTGGTGTTCGACCGCCGCCGCCACTGGATCGACGCCCCCCTTCCCGGCCCGCGGACCCTCGCGGCGACCCCCGGCGGCGCGGGCACACCACCACTGCCGGGCTCGCACTCCGAGGTGCCGAGCGGCCCGGTGCGGCACCTGTGGCGTTCCGACGTCGGCACCGCGGCCGTCGGGTGGCTCGCCGACCACCGGGTGCACGGCCGGGCGGTGCTGCCCGGTGCCGCGTACTGCGCCTTCGCGCTCAGCGCCGCGGCGGAGGTGTTCCCCGGCGCCGGGTCGGGGGAGGTCGTCCTGACCGAGACCGCGTTCGAGGAACTGCTCGACCTCGACGATCACACCGACGCGCTGATGACCGCGACACCCCAGGACCCGGACCGGACCCTGATCGAGATCTTCGCCCGCAGCGACGGCACGGAGAACGGCTGGAGCCGGCGCATGTCCGGCGTGCTGCGGCGGACCACCCGGCCCGCGTCGGACGGGGGCGCGACGTTGCTCGACCTCGCCGTCGCGCACCCCCGCCGCGTCGGACCGGACGAGGTCTACCGCAACCTGCGCCGCCGCGGAATCGATCATGGACCCGCCTTCGCCGCCATCACCGACCTGCACGCGGGGGTGGACAACCGCGGAGTCTGGGCGACCGTGACCGTCCCGCCGATCGCCGCCGCCGGCGTGCAGGAGCTGCCCATCCATCCCGTGCTCATCGACGCCTGCGCCCAGGCTCTCGTCGTCAGCCTGCCGGCCGCGACCGAGCAGGGTCTGGTCCTGCCCGCCGGCATCGACGAGATCCGGGTGTTCGGGGACACCGCGACCGTGCGGTACGTCCACGGCTGGATGGAGTACCCGGACGGGGGCGACGTCGGCAACCCCATCGGGCACGTCCGCCTGCTCGACGCCGCCGGCACACCCGTCGCCGCCCTCGACGGGATGCGCTACCTCCACCACAGCACGGCCGACTCCGCCGCCGCGGGCTCCGCGCCGACGGAACTCGCCGCGCGGATCGACGGCTGGCTGTACGGGTTGGCCTGGCAGCCGGCCCCGCGCCTGCCGGCCGATGGGCCCGGCCGGCCGGGCCGCTGGCTCGTGCTCGGCGACCCCACCGGCTCCGGGCGCGACCTCGCCGCCGCGTTGGTCGTCGCCGGGGCGGCCGCCGAGTTCGGGCTGCTGCCCGACGCCGCCGACGACACCCAGCGGTGGGCCCGCGGCACCGGGCAGGCGTGGACCACCGCGGGCCGGCCGGAGCGGGTCGTCGTCGTCCTCGACGGACCGGCCGCGGACTCCGACGTACCCGACGTACCCGACGCGCTGGCGCTGTCCCCGGTGGTCGCCGAACGGGCCGTCCGGGCGTTGCTGACGGTGGTGCAGACCCTCGCCGGGCTGTCGGGCGCCGCGCCGCGGCTGTTCACCGTCACCCGCGGCGCGCGGGCCCTGACGCCCGCCACCGTGCCCGACCCCCACCGGGGCGGGGTGCGCGGCCTGCTGCGGGTGCTCGCCCATGAGCACCCCGAGTTCCGCATGGTCCACCTCGACGCCGACCCGGCCGGAGTCCTGCCCGCGGGGGCCGGTGCCATCGCCGCTCCCGGCGGTACTGGTTCCGGCGGTACTGGTTCCGGTGGTGCAGGCGCCGGGCGCGGCCCGTCGTTCGCCGCCGACGCCGACGATCTCGCCGACGAGCTGTTCGCCGCCGACGCGCTCGCCCCGCCCGGCACCCCCGGCCCCGTCGCCGCCGACGACGAGATCGCCCTGCGCAGCGGGATCCGGTTCGTCGCCCGCGTGGTGCCGACGCCGGTGACGGCCGCCGAACGGCACGACGCCGCCCACCAGTCGGTGCGCTACGGCCGCGACGGCTTCGCGCTGCGCACCCCCGAATCCGGTGACCTCGACGACCTGCACATCGCCGTCGCCGAGCGGCGCCGGCCGGGCCCCGGGCAGGTGGAGGTGCGGGTGCGCGCCGCCGGGGTGAACTTCCGCGACGTGCTGCTGGCCCTCGGGGTGCTGCCGCCGACGCCGATCGGGTTCGAGTGCGCCGGCGTTGTCACCGCAGTCGGCCCGGGCGTCACCGTCCCGCGCCCCGGGGACGAGGTCATCGCGGTGGACCTGCTCGGCGGCGGGGCGTTCGGCTCCTTCCTGACCACCGACGCCGACCTGACCATGCCGATCCCCGCCGGGGTGGACGCGGTGGCGGCAGCCGGCATCCCGGTCGCCTTCGCGACCGCCTGGTACGCCCTGCGGGAGGTCGCCGACCTGCGCGCGGGCGAGTCGGTCCTCATCCACTCGGGCACCGGCGGGACCGGGCTCGCCGCGATCGCCGTCGCCCGGCTGCTCGGCGCCGAGGTCCTCGCCACCGCCGGCACCCCGGAGAAGCGGGCCTACCTGCGCGGCATCGGCGTGCGCCACGTCATGGACTCCCGCTCGCTGGACTTCGCCGCGCAGGCGCGCGCGGCGACGGGGGGCCGGGGCGTCGACGTCGTGCTGAACTCCCTGCCGGGCCCGGCGATCCGCGCGGGGCTGGACACCCTGGCGCCGTTTGGCCGGTTCGTCGAGCTCGGGCTGCGCGACATCCTCGCCGACAACCCTCTCGGCCTGCTGCCGTTCCGCAACAGCATCACGCTGGCCAGCGTCAACGCGATCGAACTGTGCCGCGAGCAGCGGCACCGGGTGGTGGCCCTGCTCCGCGAGCTCTCCGCCGCCTTCGCCGCCGGCGACCTCGTTCCGCTGCCCGTGCAGAGCTTCCCGCTCGCCTCGGCCGCCGAGGCGTTCCGGTTCATGGCCGGCGCCCGCCACATCGGTAAGATCGTGTTGACCGTCCCGGACGACGGGCAGGCCGTGGCGATCCGGCCCGGCGGCGCCCCGTCCCCGGTACGGCCCGGCGCGGCGTACATCATCACGGGGGGTCTCGGCGGGGTGGGCCTGGCGACCGCCGCCTGGCTGACCGCTCGCCGGGCCGGCCGCGTGGTGCTCAACGGCCGGTCGGCGCCGAGCCCGGAGATCGACAAGCGGCTCACCGAGCTCGCCGCCCAGGGCACCGACGTCCGGGTGGTCCTCGGCGACGCCGCCGAGGCGGGGGTCGCCGAGCGGCTCGTCGCCGCCGCCACCGCCGACGACGTCACCCTGCGCGGCGTCGTGCACTCGGCGATGGTGCTCCAGGACGCGGCGTTGACCACCATCACTGCCGAGCAGTTGCACGGCGTCTGGCATCCCAAGGTGCTCGGTGCCGCCCGCCTGCACGCGGCGACCGAGGGCCGTCCGCTGGACTGGTTCGTGCTCTACTCGTCGATCTCGTCGCTGCTGGGCATCCCCGGCCAGGGCGCCTACGCCTCGGCGAACTCCTGGCTCGACGGTTTCGCCGACTGGCGCAGCGCGCAGGGGCTGCCGACCATCTCGATCAACTGGGGGGTCTGGGGCGAGATCGGCGGCGGGGAGATCTTCGGGGCGCGGGGTTACGAGACCATCCCGACCCGCGACGGCCTGTACGCCCTGGAGACGGTCCTCGCGCTCGGCCGCCGGCACGCCGGCCTGCTGCCCGGCGACCCGACCGCCTGGATACCGCCGGCCGGTCGTCCGCTGTCGGTGTTCCGGGCCATCCTCCGGGCCGATGGTGCGCAGGAGGCCGAACACGACGGTCCGACCGACATCCGGGCGAGACTGCGGGCCGTGGCGGCGGGGGTGCCCCGGCGGACGCTGTTCGAGGAGTACCTGGGCGAGCATCTGCGGGTGGTGCTGCGGCTGAGCCAGAGCACGCTCGATCCGGACACGCCGCTGCGCTCGTTCGGCTTCGACTCGCTGCTCGCCCTCGAGCTGCGCTCCCGGCTGGAACCCGCGCTCGGCATCACTCTGCCCGGCAACTTCATCTGGAAGTACCCGACGATCACGGCCCTCGCCACCGGCCTCGCGGACTTCGCCGACCTGGCCCTCGACGGCGGCGACGGGTCCTGACGGGACGGCGGTGCCCCGGCCGGTCCCCGGCCGGTGCCACGGGTGGTGCCACGGGTGGTGGCGGCGGGAAGTCCCGGCGTCACCACCCGTCTGCGAGGATGGGACCGCCATGGATCTCGATGCGTTCGTCGCCGTGCACCGCCCGGAGTGGATCCGGCTCGGCCGGCTCGTCGACCGGGCCGGCCGGCCGCGCCGGATGAGCGCCGACGAGCTCGACGAGCTGGTCGAGCTCTACCAGCGGGCCGCGACCCACCTGTCGGTGATTCGTACCCGTTCCTACGACACCAGCCTCGTCGACGACCTCACCACCCTGGTGACCCGTGCCCGCGCGGCGGTGGGCGGGGCGCCCGACCCCGGGTGGCACGTCGTCGGCCGGTTCTTCGCCGTGACCTTCCCGCTGGCCGTCTACGAACGCCGCCGCTGGGTGCTCGCCACCGCGCTCGGCTCGGTGCTCGTCGCGCTGGCCGTCGGGCTCTGGATCGCCAACGACGCCGAGGCGCAGGCCAACCTGGCCCCGCCGAGCGCGGTCGCCAAGCTGTGTCGCTCCGACTTCGCGTCGTACTACACGGAGAACCCGGCTCCCTCGTTCGCCAGCCAGGTCTGGACGAACAACGCCTGGGTCTCGGCGACGGCGGTCGCCGCCGGCGCGCTGCTCGGCCTGCCGACCCTGCTGGTGCTGCTGATGAACGCGGTGAACACCGGGGTGGTCGGCGGGTACATGACGAGCTGCGGGCAGAGCGGCCAGTTCTGGAGCCTGATCCTCCCGCACGGCATGCTGGAGCTCACGGTCGTGTTCCTGGCGGGGGCGGTGGGCCTGCGCCTGGGCTGGTCGATCATCGCGCCGGGCCCACGGCGCCGCGTCGAGGCACTGGCCGCCGAGGGACGGGCCGCGGTGACGATCACGCTCGGCGCCGCGGTCGCCCTGGCGGTCTCCGGCGTCATCGAGGCGTTCGTGACGCCCTCCGGGCTGCCGACGGCGGTGCGGATCGGGATCGGCGCGCTGGCCTGGGCCGGCTTCGTCGCCTACGCCTGGAGCTACGGTTCGCGCGCGGCGGCGGCCGGTCAGACGGCCGACCTCGACGCCGCCCACGGCGCCGCCGACCTGGCCCCCGTGGCCTGAACCCGCCCCCGCCGACTCCACCACGCTTTCCCCGGCGCACTGCGTCGCCCGGACGGCAATAGGCTGCCGGGATGAGTCCGACCGCAGCCAGGGATGTCAGCGTCGACCGCGTGGGCCTGCTCGACTTCGTCCGCCCCCGCCACCGCGGCATCCTCGTCACCACCCGCCGCGACGGCGCCCCGCAGCTCTCCCCGGTGACGATGGGCGTCGACACCGCCGGCGACATCGTCGTGTCGACCTACCCGGAGCGGGCAAAGACCCGCAACGCGCGCCGCGACCCGCGGGCGTCGATGTGCGTGCTGTCCGACGANTTCAACGGCGAGTGGGTCCAGGTCGACGGCACGATCACCGTGGTCGACCAACCCGTCGCGGTCGAGGAGCTGGTGGAGTACTTCCGCTGCATCAGCGGCGAGCACCCCGACTGGGACGAGTACCGCGAGGCCATGCGCCGTCAGGAGAAGGTGCTGCTCCGGCTGCGGATCGACCGGTGGGGGCCGATCAGCCGCGGCGGCTTCCCCGCCTGCCTGCTCGCCCCGGCCGACGAGGGCTAGCTAGCCCGGGCCGCGGGCCCGCGCTCGGCCGTTCGCCGCCTGGAGATGGCCGGCGACCAGGTTCGTCACCGCCGCCGTGGCCTCGCGGTGGGGAAAGTGGCCCACGCCGCCGAGGACGACCCGGCGGTCTCCTAGAACCCGTGATGGACGGCCTCGACGTTGTGGCCGTCGGGATCGCGCAGGAAGACGCCGTAGTAGGTGGGGTGGTACTCGGGCCAGACGCGCGGCGCGTGCAGCACCTCGACGCCGTCGCGCACCGCGGCCTCGTGCACCGCGTCGACGGCGGCCCGGTCCGGGGCGCGGAAGGCCACGTGCAGCTCCCGGGTCTCGGCGTCGGCCGCGGGACTGAGCCAGAACGACGCCATCCCGTCCGGCCCGGACAGACCGACCACCACGGAATCGCCGGCTGGGAAGCGTTTCGCCTCGCGGATGCCGATGGCCGCGAAGGTACGCAGGTAGAAGGCGAGCGATGCCTCGACGTCGGCCGCCTGGACACCTATGTGATCAAGCATGGCTGCATGCTAGCGCCGCCCTCCGACAGTTCGGTCACGATCCGACGCCGTGACCACCGTCCTGTCCGGGTGGCGCGGCTCACACTCGATGCCACCGGGAAGAGTCGTCGGCGGGCGTGAGGTTCGGACTGGGTAGTCCGCGACCGCGCTCGGCGGGGGCGTGACGGTGACGAGAGGGAGTCCGATGACCACCGCCTTCGACCCGATCGACCTGGCCGGCCTGCACCTGGCGAACCGCGTCGCGATGGCGCCGATGACCCGCAACCGGGCCTTCGGTCCCGGCGCCACCCCGACGCCGTCGATGGCGACCTACTACGCCCAGCGGGCCGGCGCCGGCCTGATCATCACCGAGGGCGTCCAGCCCTCCGCCGTCGGCCAGGGCTACCCGAACACCCCCGGCCTGCACAGCGCCGAGCAGGTCCAGGCATGGCGGGCGGTCACCGCCGCAGTGCACGACGCCGGCGGAGTGATCTTCGTCCAGCTCATGCACGCCGGGCGGATCAGCCACCCGAGCCTGCTGCCCGCGGGCGCGATCCCACTCGCCCCGTCCGCGGTCCGTCCCGCCGGCCAGACGTTCAGCGCCACGGGCATGGCGGACTTCGAGACCCCGGCCGAACTGACCGAGGAGCAGATTTCCGAGATCATCGCGGAGTTCGCCGAGGCGGCCAGCAACGCCATCGCCGCCGGCTTCGACGGCGTCGAGGTGCACGGCGCGAACGGTTACCTCATCAACCAGTTCCTGGCCACGAACGCCAACCGCCGCACCGATGGCTGGGGCGGCTCGGTCGCCGGCCGGATCCGGTTCGCCGTCGAGGTCACCCGGGCCGTGGTCGAGGCGATCGGCGCGAACCGGGTGGGGCTGCGGATCTCGCCCGGCGGCAGCTTCAACGACATCGTCGTCGACGACGTGCCCGCCACGTACACCGCGCTGGTGGACGCGGTGCGCCCGCTCGGACTGGCCTACCTGCACATCGCCGAGAACGCCGAGCGGTCGCTGACCGTGGAGCTGCGCCGCCGCTTCGGCGGCACGCTGATCCTCAACCCGGCCACGGGTGACCAGCCGACCGGGCTCGCGGACCTTCCCCTTGTCGAGGACGGCACCACCGATCTGCTCAGCTTCGGGGCTGCCTTCCTCGCCAACCCGGACCTGCCGGCCCGGCTCGCGGCCGGCGGACCGTTCAACCCGGGCGACCGAGCGACCTTCTACGGCGGCGACGACCGTGGCTACCTGGACTACCCGACGCTTCTCCCGGTGGGGATCGGCGCTCCCGGCGCTCCCGCCGTGCCCGCCCAGCAGTCAACCGCCGCGGACCTNCCTGCCTGAGCCACAACGGATGTCGGAAATTCGTATACCGTCCGGACCCGACCAGGCGGTTTGACGAGGGGAGCGCCCACCCATGGCAGACACCGACGATTTCAACGCCCGGATCATCGCCGACTTCCGGGCCACCGGGGGGCACCCCGGTGGTCAGTTCGCGGGAACTCCGATCCTGCTGCTGCACACCACCGGGGCCCGCAGCGGCACTCCGCGGATCAACCCGTTGGTGTACGCCGAGGACGGCGATCGGTACCTGGTGTTCGCCTCGTACGCCGGGGCACCCAAAGATCCGGCCTGGTACCACAACCTGAAGGCGCACCCCGAGGCGAAGATCGAGATTGACGCCCGGACCCTGGCCGTGCGTGTCGACGAGGTCACCGGCGCCGAACGTGACGCCATCTACGCCCGGCATGCCGCGACCTACCCGGCTTTCGCCGAGTACGAGGCGAAGGCCGGCCGGAAGATCCCCGTCGTCGCGCTGACCCCCGTCCCCGCGACCTGACGGCGCCCGCCGCGACGAACGCGGCGGCACGAGACCGCTCGCGGAGAGGCGCCGTGCCGCCGAGCCCCGGCAGGCGGCCGGGCGGGGGACGGCCTGCTTGACCTGACCGGCCTGCTTGACCTGACCGGCCTGCTTGACCTGACCGACGCCCGCGGCCAGCCGCTGTGCGCGGCGGTCCGGCCGCCGGCGATCACCTGGTCGGCGGTCAGAGCCGACCGAGGGACTTCAGGGTTCAGAGCCGACCGAGGGACTTCAGGGTGAGGTAGGTGTCGGTGACGGCCGCGGCGTAGCCGGCGGGCGGCGCGTCGACGACCTCGACGCCGCGGCGGCGCAGCGTCTCGGTGAGCTCGCGGCGGCGCATCAGCGTCTGTTCGGCCGCTGCGGCGGCGTATACGGCGCGGACGTCGCCACGGCCGGCGGCGAGCTCGTCGACGCGAGGGTCGCGCAGCGCCGCAACCAGAACGGAGTGCCGCGCGGTCAACGTCCCCAGTGCCGGTAGCAGCCCCTCCTCGATCACGGCCGGCGCCAGCTCGGTGAACAGCACGACCAGGGATCGGCGCGAGGTCTCCCGCAGCACCGTCGAGATCATCCCGGCGTGGTCCGCCTCGACGATGGCCGGTTCCAGCCGGGCCATGGCGTCGGTCATCCGGGCCAGGTACGCGTGGTCGTGCGAACCGGGCAGCGTCACCCGGGGCACGCTGTCGTGCGCGACGAGACCGACCCGGTCGCCGGCCCGCAGCGCGACCGCGGTGAGCAGCAGCGCGGCGTCGAGCGCATGGTCCAGCCTGGGGACGTCGCCGACCCGCCCGGCGGAGGTCCGCCCGGTGTCGAGCACGCAGACCACCCGCCGGTCCCGCTCCGGCCGGAAGGTCCGGACCACCACCGCTCCGCGTCGGGCGGTGCCCCGCCAGTCGATCAGGCGGACGTCGTCGCCGATCACATAGTCGCGCAGGCTGTCGAACTCCGAGCCGGCGCCGGCCCCGCGGATCGCGACCTCGCCCTCGACCTCCCGCAGCCGGGCCAGCGCCGCGGGCAGGTGCCGGCGCGACGTGAACGGCGGCAGCACCCGGACCCGCCACGGAGACTGGTGGCGGCCCTGCCGGCCGGCGAGGCCGAGCGGACCGACGGAACGCACCGTGATCCGGAACGGCTCCCGGTCGCCGCGCCGCGTCGGATACAGCGTCGTCTCCAGGAAGCGCCGTTCCCCGGCGGGGACGACCACCCGGTGCTCCCGCGGCCGGGCGCCCGCGGACGGTGGCCAGGCGTCGCGGACCCGGGCCCGCACCGGCCGGCCACCGCCGTTGGCGATCCCGAGTACGAGGGGGACGGGCTGGCCCAGCCGGGCGGCCGTCGGCCCCGACCGGGTGAACTCCAGCGTGCGGACCCCGCCGGCCAGCGTCAGGTCGACCCCGACGAGCGCCACGATCACCACGTCGACGACCAGCATCGTCAGGCCGGGCGCGGGGGAGAGCAGGACGACCAGCGCCCCGAACAGGGCCAGCGCGACGGCGCGCCCGGTGATCGCCACCGGCCCTACCGGGGCACCGGGACGGTGGCCAGCACCTGTTCCAGCACGACGTCCGCGGTCACTCCGTCGAGTTCGGCCTCGGGCCGCAGGCTGATCCGGTGGCGCAGCGTGGCCCGGGCCAGGGCCTTGACGTCGTCGGGGGTCGCGTAGCCGCGTCCCGACAGCCACGCCCAGGCCCGCGTGGTCGCCAGCAGCGCGGTGGCCCCGCGCGGCGACACCCCGAGCTGCACACTCGGCGCCACCCGGGTCGCCCGCGCCAGGTCGACGATGTACGCCAGCACCTCCGGGTGCACCGCGACGGCGAGCACCGCCGCGCGCGCCGCGGCCAGCTCCGCCGGGCCCGCGACCGGCCGCACTCCGGCCGCGGCCAGGTCCGTCGGGTCGAAGCCGCCGGCGTGGTGGGCCAGCACCCGGATCTCGTCGTCGCGTGGCGGCAGCGGCAGCGTCACCTTGACCAGGAACCGGTCGAGCTGCGCCTCGGGCAGCGGGTAGGTGCCCTCGTGCTCGATGGGGTTCTGGGTCGCCAGGACGGCGAACGGAGTGGGCAGCGGCCGGGGCGTTCCCTCCACGCTGACCTGCCGTTCCTCCATCACCTCCAGCAGGGCCGCCTGGGTCTTCGGTGGCGTCCGGTTGATCTCGTCGGCAAGCAGCAGGTTCGTGAAGACCGGACCCTCGCGGAAGGTGAACGCGGAGCTGCGGTTGTCGTAGACGAGCGAGCCGGTGACGTCACCCGGCATCAGATCCGGGGTGAACTGCAGCCGCTTGGTGTCCAGCGACAGCGCGGTCGCCAGGGTGCGCACGAGCAGGGTCTTCGCCACGCCCGGCACGCCTTCGAGCAGCGCGTGCCCGCGGCAGAGCAGGGCGACCACCAGCCCGCTGACGGCGGCGTCCTGGCCGATCACGGCCTTGGCGACCTCGCCGCGCAACGCGATCAGCGCCCGGCGCGCGGCGTCGGCGTCGGGCGGTGCGGGCCACCCGCCCGGCCGGGCGGCCACCGGCGCCGGCGGGGCGGACGGCGCTGGCGGGGCGGACGGCGCTGGCGGGGCGGACGGTGCTGGCGGGGCCGGCGGAATCTGATGCGTCGATGCGGCGCCTGGCCGGCGGAGAGTCTCCTCGGCCTGCGCGTCATCCCGGGCCGGTGGTACGTCGGCTGCGGGGCCGACGTGCTTGCCGGGAGTTCCCGAAACGGCCTGCGTGGCCGGAGCGGGCTGCCCGGACCTGGCGGGTGGGTCCGGGGTCGGCGCCGCGGGCCGGGCCGGTCCCGCGGCGGTCGGCTCCGCGTCGATGTTCGGAGAGGTCACCGTCCACCTATCTGTCGGTCGAGTTCGTCGAGCGCTCGGGCCAGCGCGAGCAGCGCGGCGTCCCGATCACCCGGCCGTCCGGTGCCGCGCCGGGCACCGGGCCCATCGCCCGCCGCCGTCGGCGCCCCCGGCGAGGCGGCGTCCGGCGGGAGATGACGCGACTGGTAGCGGTCCCGGGCCCGCCCGAGTGGGCTGGGCGCGCCGGTGGTCTGCGGCGGCATGCCCGAACCGTACAGGAGCGATCCGATTTCCGAGGGTGACCGCCCGGTGCGTTCGCTGACGGAGGCCACGAGGGCTACGGGATCGGGTCCGGGTGTCCCGCCCGGTCCGGCCAGCACGGGCAGCCCCGTGCGTTCCGCCAGTCGAACCCGGGTGCCGGCCCGCAGCGCGTCGGCCGCCCGGTCGCGGGCGTGCGCGGCGGCGTAGAGCCGGCCGCGACCCTCCACGGTCTCCGCGGCCCGCACGATCACGGGCAGCGGCTCGGGTACCGGCGGTCCCAGCCGCCGCCCCCGCCACAACGCGAGCAGCACCAGTACGACGAGGGCCTGCAGGCACGCCCACCGGAACCCGGCGGGCAGCAGCTCGGCGACGCTGCGGGTACCGACCCCGCCGGTGGCGTCCGCGGCCGGGGTGATCCAGGACAGCGTGGGATGCCGGGCGAGCAGGCCGAGCGCGAGCGCCGCGTTGCCCGAACGGTCCAGCTCACCGTTGGTGAGGAAGTCCGCGGAGCCGAGCAGCACCAGCCGCCCGGCCGCCGGCGCGGCTTTGGTCCGGCCGGGGTTGAGGACCGCGAGCTCGGCCGCGTCGGGCGGGTCGCCGTAGCAGAGCGTCGGACGCATGTCGCCGAGATCGGCGCCGTCGGCGGGGGTGAAGGCCCGGCCCGCGCCGATCGTGACGCTGCCCGCCACCGCCGCCTCGGGCAGCGCGCACCGCGGGTCGGACTCGTCGCCGGCCGGCTGCCGGTCGGCCGTGACGATGCCAACGTCGAGCGCGTCGAGTACGGCGTCACCCGGCGCCACCAGCACGACGTCGGAGCCTCGCCAGACGCGGCCGAGCAGGTCGGTGAGCGCGTCGTGGGTCAGCCGTCCGGGGCGGACGACGACGAGCGTGTCCTGCCGGCCGGCCGAACCCGCGGGCACGGCGTCGGCGGCGGACACCACCACGCCGCGGGCGCGCAGGATCTGGGCCAGGGCGCGGGTTCCGTCGGACTTGGGCGAGGCCACATCCAGCGCCGGCCGTCCGGCCGGGCGGGTGGCCAGGGCGGTGATCACGAGGAAGCCGAGCACGATGGTGCCGACGACGGCCGTCACGAGGATCCCGCGGCGCACCGCCGGCGGGCGGGGCCCGCTGCGTACAGCGCTGGGCGAGGCGCCCCCCGGGCTGGTGCCCCCCGGCGCCAGGGTGCCGCTGGCCGTCATGCCGGCACCGCGAGGCTGGCCGCCGCGCCGTCCCGCCCGCCGGCGCCGCTTCGCAGCCGCGACAGCGCGGCGTCCGCGTCGACGAGCATCTGGTAGCCGGCGGCGGTGGCCGGGCGGCCGCCGTACCAGATCTCGCTGAAGACCTCCACGGCGGCGGCCAGGGCAGCTCGCCCGCCCCCGGCCGGGCCGGCGCCGGCCGGGTCATGGTCGGTGCTGGGCGTGCCGGGGACGGTGGCGGGCGGGCCGGCCGGCCCGCGGTCGGCGGCCGGGGCGATCTGGGCGACCTCGGCGACGAGCTCCCCGGCGGTGCGTCCGGGGCGCGGGTCGAGCACACCCTTTTCCTCGAGCATCCGCACGATCGCCCGTAGCCGGGAGCGCACCGCCCGCGCGTAGTCCTCGCTGGCTGCGTGCCGGTCGGCCTCGGCCCGCAACTGCGCGGCGGTCAGCGGGCTGGACAGGTCGTCCGCGGCCGCCTGCCGGGCCCGCGCGGTCCGCCGGACCGGCCCCAGCCACCACCGCAGCGCGACCGCCCCGACGACGAGCACCACCACCAGCGCGAGGACCCCGAGACCGCGTGAACCGCCGCCCGACCCGCTGTGCGGGAGGATCCAGTCGAACAGGTCCGCGATCCGGTCGCCGATCCAGCTCAGCAGCCGGTTCCACCAGTGCGGCCGGNTGTTGCCGTAGATGCCGTCCGACAGCTCGCGGTGCGCCTCCTGCCGGGCGCCGTCGCGGGTGACCGGACCGCCCAGGGTCATCCGGGCGTCCCCATCCCGGCCGCGCGGGCCCGGGCGGCCTCGGCGAGGGTGACGTCCAACCCCTCCCGCCGGATCCGTAGGTCGATGTACAGCAGCACGACGGTGCCGGAGACGATCGGCGTGGAGATCGTCGTGGCCAGCAGCTCGCCGATCCCCTGGACGATGTGGCCGGTGACCGTGAGATCGCCGTTCAGGAAGTCGCCGAACACGTCCGACGACTCCAGGATCACCACGGTGACGGCGGTGAGGATCGCGCTGAGCATGAACGCGACGAGCGTCGAGAGAAGCAGGATGCCGAGGCTGCGCCACCAGGAGCCGCGCACGATCGCCACCGAGCGTCGCAGGGCCTGGCGGACGCCGCCGCCCTCGAGGACGTACGCGGGCGTCGCCAGCCCCAGATAGACGCCCACGACGACCGCGCCGACCAGCAGGGCGACCAGCCCGAGTGCCACCGCCACCGTGACGATGACCGTGAGGGCGAACAGGCCGCCGAGGCGTGGGGCGACCCGTCGGACGGCCTCGGTCGGCCCGATGCGACTACCCAGCGTCGCCTCGCTCACGACCACGCTGAGCACGCCGGACAGGAACAGCCCGAGGATGAGGTCGAGCGCGAAGGACGCGATGATGCCCAGCGCCGACACGGCGGTCGAGGCGTTCTCCGTGGTGATCGCCACCACCGTGGAGATCGTCTCGACGACGGTCGCGGACGCGACGGTGACTCCGATCGTCGCGCCCGGATTCGCCCGGATCGTGGCGAAGGTGCCGTCCAGGATTTCGCCGAGGGCCAGCGGACGCAGTGGGATGATCCCCGGCTTCGGTGCCGCCGCGCCCCAGCGCCACGGCCCTGGCGGACCGGGTGGGGGCCCATAGCGCCCGGGCGGTCCGCCCTGGGGAGGCCCGTGCCAGCCGGGCGGTCCGCCCGGCGGGGGCGCGTCGACGGGCACCGGCGGTTGACCGGCGGGTTGGTCGGGGCGCCCCCACCCGTCGTGGGGTAGCGGCGCGCCCCACGACGGCCCGGCGGAACCGTCGCCCGGAGGCGACGATGTGCCGGGCGCGGCCCAGCCGGGTCCGTCGGTCATGGGTGTGTCTCCACTCGTCTGCTCAGGTCCCACGTCTGCTCAGGTCCCACGGTTGCTCACGTCTCGCGGTTGCTCATGAGGCGACGTGGCTCCAGGCTTTCGCGGTCAGGGGTCTGTCCGGCGGCGGGGCGCCGCGCGGGGCCGTCCCCGTTGTCAGGATTCTGTGCCCTGGGACGGGGGTGTGCCGAGGCCGGCGCGCGGATATCGCCGGTCATGGCCGGGATCGCCCGCCCGGACGTGCTCCCGGTCGGCTGCACTGCGCACCGTCCGCACTGCGCACCGTCCGCTGCACGGAGATGATCCGCCCGGCAACGATCGTCTCAGACGGCGCCCGGGTGCCGTGCGACGACCTCCCCCGGCCCGCTTCTCTCCCGCCCGCTCCCTGCGGGCACCGGCCCCGGAGAGGTCCGTGGATATTCACAGCCGGTCGGACTGCGCGGGGTGCGTTGTCCACAGATCGCCCGCGGGGGCTGGCGGACGCATCGGCGGATGGTGATCCTTCCTCCTATGGCCCGCGCCTTGCTGCCCCTGCTCATCCGGAACCTGGCGATCCTCGCCGACCTGATCGTGCCGCTGTCGTGCGCCGGCTGCGGCGGTCGGGGGGCGGCGGTGTGCCCGGCGTGCGCTGCGGAGCTGCGCGGTCCAGCCTTCCTCGCCGCCGCGGGTCCCATGGCCACCCCGCGGCGGCGAGGGCTGCCGCCGTGCCTGGCGGCGGCTCGCTACGGCGGCCGGGTCCGGTCGCTTCTGCTGGCCTACAAGGAGCGCGGCCGAGTGGACGCCGCCCGGCCGCTGGGTGCCGCACTGGCCGGCGCGATCGCGCGGGCGTTGCCCGCAGCCCTGGGCGCGCCCACCGGGACGTCCCGCACGTCGGCCCCCGCGCCTGCGTGCGTGCTCGTGCCGGTGCCCTCGACCGCGGCGGCACGTCGTCGGCGCGGCTTCGATCATCTGGCACTGCTGTGCTCCGCAGCGGCCACCGTGCTGCGCCGGCACGGTCACCGGGTGCGCATCGCGCCCGTGCTGCGGCCGATGCGCCGGCTCGCCGATCAGGCCGGGCTGGGTGCCGCGGCGCGGGCGGCGAACCTCGCCGGCGCCTTCGAGCTGGCGAATCCGGCGCGCGCGGCCCGGCGTGCGGCGTTGCCGGCGGGCGCGCGGGTCATCGTCGTCGACGACGTGCTGACGACGGGGGCGACGGTGGGGGAGGCGGTGCGGGCGCTGCGGGCCGCCTCGGTGCGGACCACCGCCGTCGCCGTGGTCGCCGTCACCGATCCGACGCGCGGAAGAGCCGCCCTACCCGCGATCCACGGCCCGCCGGGGTGAAACTGCCGGTACGCACCGTCCGTGTCTGTCCGCAAGGGGCGAACGAACGGGCGGCGGCGGGCCCTGAGGCCTGTCGGGCGTAGCGCATGCGTCGTGCGGATGCTGGGCCGATGGGCGGAGTAGGCCCGCCGCTGCGGGGAAGGAGGCGAACGCGGGCGACCAACCGCAAACGGCACGACGGGAAGGTGCGACAACCGTGGACAGGGCGTCCGTGGATCGTCTCGGCCCGAGGCCGGACGGATCCCGGGGGGCGCCACAACATACCGGCGCACGGCCGGCCCCCGGCGCAGGTCGCGTCGCCGGGATTGGCGAACGGGAGGTGGATCGCGTGGACATCGTGGTCAAGGGCAGGCACACCGCGGTTCCGGAACGGTTCCGCAATCATGTCGAGGCCAAGCTCGCCAAGTTGGAGCGGCTGGACTCCAACATCATCAGCGTCGACGTCGAGCTGTCGAAGGAACACAACCCCCGGCAGTCCGACGTCTGCGACCGGGTTGAGCTCACCGTGTACTCGCGGGGCCCGGTGATCCGGGCCGAGGCCGCCGCCGCCGACTGCTACGCCGCCCTCGACCTGGCCACCAGCAAGCTCGCCGAGCGCCTGCGCCGGGCCGCCGACCGGCGGGTCCGTCACCACGCCAACCACGCCGGTGCCAAGCAGTCCGGCATCACCTCCGTGCCACTGGAGAGCCTGATGCCGCTGGATGGCACCCGACCGGCCGACCTGCATCCCGCCGCCGAGGCGGCACCGTCCGGGGGAAACTCGGCGCGCCCGGTCGTCGCCGCCCCCGCCGACTCGCTCGCCGCGGCCCACAGCCCGACTGGCCGGGGCGCGGCGGAGGAGCAGGAACCGCTGGTCGTGCGGGAGAAGACGCACGAGGCCGACCCGATGACACTCGAGGACGCCCTGTCCAACATGGAGCTGGTCGGCCACGACTTCTACCTGTTCCTGGACGTCGACCTCGGCCTGCCCAGCGTGGTCTACCGCCGCGTCGGGTACGACTACGGCGTGATCAGGCTCTCGGGTCCGGCCGGGGCGGCGGCCGCCGCATCGCTGGACGCGCACCGTGACGTGGACCGATCCGCGCCGGATCGCGGCGCGTTCGCGAACTCGGCCGCTCTTTAGACGATCTGCAGGTCACGCCCACCGGCTGACGTGGGACCATTTGCCTCGGGTGTCGGAGTGCACGGCACTCCACCCCGCGCGCAGTCGCGCGGGGTGGAGTGGCCCGGGTGAAAATGGTCCTAAGGAGGTCAGATGACGGTGGAGGAGCAGCGCTCTGAGGATGTGCTGCCGACGCCATCGGAGGCGAACCCCATCCGGGTGCTCATCGTCGACGACCACGCACTGTTCCGGCGCGGGTTGGAGATGGTGCTGGGCCAGGAGGTCGACATCGAGGTCGTCGGGGAGGCCGCGGACGGGTCCGAAGCCGTGACGATGGCGAAGGAGATGGCTCCCGACATCGTGCTCATGGACGTGCGGATGCCGCGCCGCGGCGGGATCGACGCCACGAGCGCCATCAAGGAGGCGGTGCCGAGCGCGAAGATCGTCATGTTGACGATCAGTGACGAGGAGGCCGACCTCTACGACGCGATCAAGGCGGGGGCCATGGGCTACCTGCTCAAGGAGATCTCCATCGACGAGGTCGCGGCCGACATTCGCGCCGTCTACGGCGGCCAGAGTCTGATCAGCCCTTCGATGGCGTCGAAGCTGCTCAGCGAGTTCGCGGCGATGATCAAGAACAAGGACGACCGGCCGCAGCTCCCCACCCCCCGGCTCACCGACCGGGAGATGGAGGTGCTTCGCCTCGTTGCCAAGGGCATGAACAACCGCGATATCGCCAAGCAGCTCTATATCAGCGAAAACACCGTGAAAAACCACATCCGAAATATTCTGGAGAAGCTGCAGTTGCATTCCAGGATGGAGGCGGTGGTCTACGCGGTCCGGGAGAAGCTGCTCGAAATCACCTGAGTCATCACCGCGGGTCCCCGGGCGGGGGCGGGTCGTCCGGGAGCCGCGAGCCCACCCAGCAGTCGACCCGCCGTCCGTCGCCCACCACCAGGGCCCGTCGCAGGGTTCCCTCCAAGGTGTATCCGGTTTTCTCGGCCACCCGGAGGGAGGCGACGTTGCCCACCGCGGCCCGCCATTCGATCCGGGCCAGTCCCAGTGCCCCGAAGGCCCACCTGGTCAGCGTCGCCACCGCCTGTGACATCACGCCCTGGCCGCGTGCCGACGCCGCACACCAGTAGCCGATCTCGGCGCCGCTTGGGGCGGTTAGCTGGAGCAGCGCGATCGAGGCCAGCAACTGCTCGGTCGTCGCGTCGACCACCGCGAACGCGGCTCCGGTCCCATCGGCCCAGGTCTGGGGTGCCTCCCGGGTGACGAAGTCCTCGGCGTGGTGGCGCCCGTACGGAGCGGGCAGCCTCGTCCACCGGGAGATCTCCGGATCCTGGCAGGCCTGGTGGACGGCGTCGACGTCGTAGGGGCGCCAGGGGCGCAGATGGAGGCGGCCGGCGGTGATCTCCACCGGTTCGAGAGACGGCATGGCTCTTCTTCTACCGGCTCACCGCCGGGCCGCGCCCCTCATTTCCGACCGGACCGCGACCCAGCGCCGGTGCCGTCGTCCACTCGCCCGGGCACCTCGCGGCGCCCCCGGTCGTTGGACGGGTGACGGATCGCGGGTACCCGCGTCGTCGCCCAAGTTGTCCTGGTCGTTTGTGCCCGCGCAATCCCTGCCCAGGGGCGTTGGCGCCTCGTCCCCGCATCCACAGCCCATCGTCGACCGCGGCCGGAGGAACCGCGTCCCGATGGATGTTGTGGGGGACGGTCCAGGGGCTAGCATCGTGTGGTCGGTGCCTCGCCGACATGCCTGCCGGAGGAGTTTCGCCCGTGGTTCTAGACAAGATCTTGCGTGCCGGCGAGGGCCGGATTCTGCGCAAGCTCAAGGCGATCGCCGAGCAGGTGAACCTGATCGAGGACGACTTCACCGGGCTGTCCGACGGCGAGCTGCGCGGCATGACCGACGAGTTCCGTCAGCGTGTCGCGGAGGGCAAGGAGTCCCTCGACGACCTGCTGCCCGAGGCATTCGCCGCCGTCCGGGAGGCGGCCCGGCGCACGCTCGGCCAGCGGCACT
Organism: Frankia sp. ACN1ag; assembly: GCF_001414035.1. Classification (NCBI taxonomy): domain Bacteria; kingdom Bacillati; phylum Actinomycetota; class Actinomycetes; order Frankiales; family Frankiaceae; genus Frankia; species Frankia sp. ACN1ag. The sequence goes on from NZ_LJPA01000006.1 coordinate 147,843, forward strand.
TCGACGTGCAGATCATGGGCGGCGCGGCGCTTCATCTCGGCAACATCGCCGAGATGAAGACCGGTGAGGGCAAGACGCTGGTCTCCACCCTGCCCGCCTACCTGAACGCCCTGGCCGGCAAGGGCGTGCACATCGTGACGGTCAACGACTACCTCGCCCAGCGCGACGCCGAGAACATGGGACGCGTCCACCGTTTCCTCGGCCTCACCGTCGGGGTGATCCACCCGCAGATGCCGCCTCCGGTCCGTCGCGCCCAGTACGCCTGCGACATCACCTACGGCACGAACAACGAGTTCGGATTCGACTATCTGCGCGACAACATGGCCTGGAGCGCGGACGAGCTGGTCCAGCGCGGCCACAACTTCGCGGTGGTCGACGAGGTCGACTCGATCCTCATCGACGAGGCCCGCACGCCGCTGATCATCAGTGGCCCGGCGGACCATCCGACCCGCTGGTACACGGAGTTCGCCCGAATCGCCCCCCTGCTGGAGCGCGACGTCGACTACGAGGTCGAAGAGGGCAAGCGGACGGTGGCCATCACCGAGTCCGGCGTCGAGAAGGTCGAGGATCAGCTCGGCATCGAGAATCTCTACGAGTCGGTGAACACGCCGCTCGTGGGCTACCTGAACAACTCGCTGAAGGCCAAGGAGCTCTACAAGCGGGACAAGGACTACATCGTCACCGACGGCGAGGTCCTTATCGTCGACGAGTTCACCGGCCGGGTGCTGCACGGCCGGCGCTACAGCGAGGGAATGCACCAGGCGATCGAGGCCAAGGAAAAGGTCGAGATCAAGCAGGAGAACCAGACCCTCGCGACGATCNCCCTGCAGAACTACTTCCGGCTCTACGACAAGCTTTCCGGAATGACCGGTACCGCCATGACCGAGGCGGCCGAGTTCCACCAGATCTACTCCCTCGGCGTGGTGCCGATCCCGACGAACAAGCCGATGATCCGCAACGACCAGCCGGACGTCGTCTACAAGACCGAGATCGCGAAGTTCGACGCCGTGGTCGAGGACATCGCCGAGCGGCACGAGAAGGGCCAGCCGGTCCTGGTCGGCACCACGAGCGTGGAGAAGTCCGAGTACCTGTCCAAGCAGCTCACCAAGCGGGGCGTGCCGCACGAGGTCCTCAACGCCAAGCACCACGAGCGGGAGGCGACCATCATCGCCGAGGCGGGTCGCAAGGGCGCCGTCACGGTGGCGACGAACATGGCCGGCCGCGGTACCGACATCATGCTCGGCGGGAACCCGGAGTTCATCGCCCAGGCCGAGCTGCGCCAGCGCGGGCTGTCGCCCATCGAGACCCCCGAGGACTACGAGGCGGCCTGGCAGGAGGCGCTGGAGAAGGCCCGTCAGTCGGTGAAGACCGAGCACGAGGAGGTCGTCGAGGCGGGCGGCCTGTACGTGCTCGGCACCGAGCGGCACGAGTCCCGGCGCATCGACAACCAGCTACGCGGCCGCGCCGGCCGGCAGGGCGACCACGGCGAGTCGCGCTTCTACCTCTCCCTCGGCGACGACCTCATGCGGCTGTTCAACGCGGCTGCCGTCGAGGGGATCATGGATCGCCTCAACATCCCCGAGGACGTCCCGATCGAGTCGAAGATCGTGACGCGGGCGATCCGGTCGGCCCAGACCCAGGTCGAGGGCCAGAACTTCGAGATCCGCAAGAACGTGCTCAAGTACGACGAGGTCATGAACAAGCAGCGCACCGTCATCTACGAGGAGCGCCGCAAGGTCCTCGACGGCGCCGACCTGCACGAGCAGGTGCGGCATTTCGTCGACGACACCGTCGAGGGGTACGTGCGCGGTGCCACCGCCGACGGCTACCCCGAGGAGTGGGATCTCGACACCCTGTGGACCGCGCTCGGCCAGCTCTACCCGGTCGGGGTGGAGGCGCCCGACACCGACGATCGCGACGGGCTCACCCCCGATCACCTGCTGGAGGATGTCCAGGCCGACGCGCAGGAGGCGTACGACCGCCGCGAACTCGACCTCGGTGAAGGCGCCGATGACGAGCCGATCATGCGCGAGCTGGAGCGGCGGGTCGTCCTCGCCGTGCTGGACCGCAAGTGGCGCGAGCACCTGTACGAGATGGACTACCTGCAGGAGGGCATCGGCCTGCGGGCGATGGGACAGCGCGACCCGCTGGTCGAATACCAGCGCGAGGGTTTCGACATGTTCCAGACGATGATGGAGGGCATCAAGGAGGAGTCCGTCCGCCTCCTGTTCAACGTCGAGGTCCAGATCGCCGGTCAGGAGACCGAGGCGGCGCCTGCGGAGAGCGTCGCTGTCGCCCCGGCGGCCCCCGCGGGAGCCGCCGCCCTGCCCGCCGCGGTTGCGCCCGTGGCCCTGCCGGACGCCGAGGACGACCGGGCGGCCGCGCGCCGGACTCCGCCGGAGGTTCCGGCCGCACTGGCGCCGCCTGCCGCGCCGCCTGTCTTCGTCAAGGGTCTCGAGCCGCGTCGCCCGACCGGCGGGCTTCGCTACACCGCGCCGTCGGTCGATGGCGGTGCCGGACCGGTGACCATCCTGGACTCGGGCGCCGAGTCGTCGGTCGGTGGCGGTGCGGCCCAAGCCGCCCATGGTCCCGCCGGCGGATCAGCGGCAGGTGCGGGTGCTCGCCCCGCTCGCAACGCCCCCTGCCCGTGCGGCTCGGGTCGCAAATACAAGCGGTGCCACGGCGATCCCGCGCGGCGCAACGCCGAGGTCGAGTAAGGGACGCGCTACCCGCACCTTCGCTCCCGGCCGTCGGACGGCGGGTGACCCCGCTGCCCGACGGCCGAGAAGCTGGCGCCGGGGCACCGATCGGTCAGCCGACCTGCAGAGTCGTGACTCGCCATCGGCCGCCGGTGGCCTCCATCCGCAACGCCAGCGCTGCGGCCCGCGCGCCGCGGCTGATCACCGCAGACACCTCGGCGACGCCCGGCCGCGGCTCGCTCACCCGCACGCTGCGCACCTGGCCGCGGCGGCGGTCGCTGAGCTGCGCGGCGATGCGCTCGAGATCGTTCTGAAGCCGGGGAGTCGTCCAACCGGCGAGGTGGGACACGGGACGGACGCCGCCGAGCGCCTCGACGATGGCCCGGACGACGATCACCGCGGCCTCCCGCGCGGGCGCGGTCGGTCGGCCGGCCGCCGGGCCGCGGGCCGCTCGGCGTCCCGTCGCGGGCAGATCGCTCGAGGCCGGTCCCAGCGTCGAGCCGGCCTCGGTGAACACCTGCTCCGGCACGGTTAGCTGCCGGGGCGAGCGGTCCACGACGGCGTCCGGGCGGCCCACGACGGTGTCCGGGCGGTCGGCGTCCGGGCGGTCGGGGGCCTGGCCTCCGGGGGGAGGGGCGGAACGTCCGCCGCCGCGGCCTCCGCTGGAGCCGCGGCGATGGCCGCCCCCGCCGGGAGCGGCCGCGGGCCGGCCTGACCGGTCGGCGGCGCCGCCGGCTCGCCGAGCGGGTCGGATCCGAGTGTGGGCCGGTCGACCGCTTGCGGCTACGGGCTCGATCTCGTCGTCGTAGGGCGGTTCGTTTGGGGCTACGGGGAGCAGCCGCATGCCGGGGACCGAGTGTGGTCGCCGGGGCAGGGTCAGGGCACAGGTGGCGGTCACGGCAGGCTCCGATGGTGGCGGGCGGGGTCAGGGCCCGGATGGCGGTTTGAGGCGTTGGCCGGGAAGGATCAGGTTCGGGTCGTGGCCGATCACGTCGGAGTTCGCGGCCCACCAGCGGGGCCATTNGGCCGCGATCTGCTCGTGTGTGGCGGTGGGGCCGAGATGACGGGCGGCGATCGTCCACAGGTTGTCCCCGCGCAGGACGACGACCTCCTCGGCCTCGCCGGCGCGAGCCGACTGGCCGGTGCCCGACGGGCTGGCCGGAACGCCGGTGCCGCGGTGCGAGGACGGGACAAGCGGGTCGCGTGCCGGCGCCGAGGACGCGGGTTGTCGCGCGGGCGCCGCCGAGGCACCGCCGGCGGGGGCCGGGCCGGTCGGTGCCGTCGACGGCGCCGCGGTGCGCGGCGGATCGGTAGCCGGACGCTCAAGATCCGGCCAGCTCACCGACGTGCGTGCCGCGATGAGCCGGACGGGGGGGCCGGGGTCAGGGGCCGCCGGAGCGCCGCTCTGGGCGGCGTCCGGAGAGTGGGGCGGTGTCGACGAGGTCGACGCCGGTGCGGTTGCGTGCAGGTCGACGACGGGGATGGCCTCGCCCAGGCCCGGCACGGAGATCGTCGGGCTGGCGCCCTCGTCTGCGGTGGTGGCCGGGGTGGCGGAGGCCGGGCGGCCGAGGTCGGGTAGCCGGGGCGTGGCCGGGGCGGGGCGATCGAGGTCGGGGCGATCGAGGTCGGGCAGCCCGACCGCGCCGGGTGAGGCCGGCGCCGGACGGGCCGCCTCGCCGTGGTAGGTCACGCCCTGCAGCCGGGGTCCGGGCGCGGCGGAGCGGGCGCCGGCCGCGCCGGTCGGGGCCGTGTCGGTAGCGGCCGCGTCGGGCGCCGTCGCGGCCGGGCGGTCGAGGGACGGCAGGCCGGTCGCGTGACCTGAGGCCGGCACCCCCGCGTCCCCGAGACCGACCGTCGCCGGGCGGCCGAGATCGGGGAACGTCGCCGGCGCCGTGACGCCGATCCCGGTCGCCGGGTGGCTGCCGGCGGCCGCGGCGGGCATCGCCGCCATCACCGGCGCGACGCCGGCGACCAGGGTGACGCCGAGACCGATTTCGATCATCCGACGCATCGCGCGGGGCAGGATCAGGCGGGCCAGCGCCGCGCTGAGCCGGCCGACGCCGCCGGGGATGGCGGCGGCCACGCCGAGCAGGACGCCCAGGCACAGCCAGAGCAGGCACAGCCACGCCACCGCACCGACGACCGTAACGAGGGCCTGCTCGGGTGCCGCGGTGAACCAGTCGGGCACATCGCCGACGCCGGCCGGCAGGTCCGCCAGCCGAGGGCCGAAGACGATCAATATGATCGCCGTGCCCGCGGCTCCGGCCGCACCGGCGAACAGCGCCAGTGTCCGCCGAGCCGCTCCCGCGATCATCGTCGCTGCTCCTGTCTGCCGGATGTCGTCGAACGACTTCGTTTGCCTATGTTTGGTTGTGTAAACCTCTGGCGTCCCACTGTCAATCCCGCTTGCGTCGTGCGTGAGGGATCGAGTCGCCCGGTGTGCAGCGGAACGTACCCGTACGGGAGGAGACCCGATGCGTTGGGAGGACCTGTTCGCGGACCTCGAGCTGCAGTGGGAGGCGAACGAGGCTGCCGAGCTCGCCGCCGAGCTCGCCGACCGCAGCCGCCGGGAGGCCGCCTACCTGCGGCTGATCGATCGCCTGCGGCCCGTCGTGGGACACCCGGCGCGCTGCCGGGTGCTGGGCGGGCAGCGGGCGCCGGAGACGCTGCACGGCACGCTGTCCGCGCTGGGGGTGGACTGGTTCCTGCTCGCGGAGCCCGGCGCGACGGAGGTGCTGGTGCCGATGCGCTCGCTGCTCGCGGTCGAGAACCTGCCGGTCGTCTCCGCCCAGCCGGGGCACGAGGGGCCGCTGGCCGCGAAGCTGGACCTGCGGTACGTGCTGCGCGGGCTCGTTCGGGACCGCTCCGTGTGCACGCTGTTGTTCGTGGACGGGACGAGCCTGCACGGGACGCCGGTCCGGGTGGGGGCGGACTTCCTGGAGGTCGCCGAGCACGCGGTGGGCGAGTTCGCCCGCCGAGGGCGGGTCCGGTCGGGGTGGACGATGCCGCTCGACGCGATCGCCTACGTGCGCCGCGTCCCCTGACCGGTCCGGGGAGTGGCTCGATGGCGGTGTCAGTCCTCCGGCACGGCCTCGTTGCGGCTCATGGGATTGGCCGCGACGAAGGCCCTGGTCTGCTCGTAGGCACGCTGGATGTACGCCTCCAGCTCCGAGCGTTCCACCCGCCACTGCCCCCGACCGCCGATCTTGATGGCGGGGAGCTCGCCCGAGCGGACGAGGGCATAGGTCTGGCTGGACGAGATGTTGAGGATGTCCGCCACATCGCTCAGCTGAAGGAAGCGGTCGTTCATCAAAGTCCTCCTACTGAGGGCGGATGTCTCTCCTCACGTGTGTATCAGAGATTCCACTGTTCATCGCGTCCAGATGCTTCAGCTTGTGGATAACTACGCGCGGACGCCCCCGAAAGCTCTCGCTCGTGGCTGTTCTGGTCCGCTACCATCCGCGCCTGCCGTCGCCGGCCGGCCGCCGGGCCCGGCGGCTCCCTGAGCTGCGTCGCCACCCGTGGGAAGCGGCGCGGAACGCCCGGGCGGTCGGACCCGGCGACGCGAAAATCGCGCGGCTTCGTCCCGGCGCGCATCGCACCGGGCCCGCTGCGCGTCCAACTGGTGAGCTCAGGACACCCGGGATGTCGCTGCGCGCGGGCGGTCGGTGGACACCGATTGTCGACGGTGGCGTTCCGCAGCGGAATCCTCGCTGGTTTCGGTGGGTTCGGGGCCTTCGACCGCGTACGCTCTGCGACCGGAAGGTGTGAACATGCACCAATGGTCCGGCCAGGAGAAAAGGGAGGTCTCCCGGTGACCGAGCTCGCCGCGGCGCCGGTCCGTCCCGAGGCGCCCCCGCCGCCGGGCTCGCCTCCCGCCCGCCGGCTGACCCGGCGGCGCTGGCGGGACTCCCGGCTGCTCGTCGGGGTGCTGCTCGTGCTCGTCTCGGTCGTCGTGGGGGCGCGGCTGTTCGCGTCGGCGGACTCGACCCGGCAGTGGGCGGTGGCGAGGACCGGCCTGCCCGCCGGGCACGTCATCGTGGCGGGGGATCTGACCACGGTGTCCGCCCGGCTCGATGCCAGGACGTCCGACCGCTACTATCCGGGCGGCCGGCTGCGTGACCTGACCGGTGCCACCCTCGCCCGGCCCGTCGACGCCGGGGAGCTGGTCAGCGGGGCCGACTTCGCCGGGCGGAACACGCAGTCCACCAGGCTGGTTCCGGTCATGGTCAAGGCGGGCCGGCTGCCCGTCCTCGAGCCCGGCGACCACGTCGACGTCTACGTGTTCTCCGCCGGGGCCGCGGCGGCCACCGGCTCCGGGGACCAGGCCGGCAACCAGCCGAACCAGCCGGCGCCGGCCGCGGGGGCCGGCGCCGAGTCGCTGGTCCTGCACGACGTCGAGTTCGTCGGGCTGGAGAAGCTGGCCAGCGGTGACCGCTCGCTGACGTTGCGCGTGCCGGTCGACAACGCGATCCAGGCCGTGGCGGCGTCCCAGAGCGAGCGGGTCGACGTCGTGAAGCTCGAACGGGACTCCCGCGGCGGCGTCGGCTCGACCGGACCGACCACCGTGGCGGGGTACGGCCGGTGAGCCTGCCGATCCTGACCGCGGTGACCGACTCCGAGGTCGAGGCCGGCCTGGTCTCGGCCTTCGATCGCCGCGATCTCGGCGTCACCGTGGTGCGCCGTTGTGTCGACCTGCCGGATCTGCTTGCTGCGGCGACGACCGGTGCGGCGCGCGCGGCGCTGCTGTCGGCCGATCTGCGCCGGCTGGACCGCGATGCGCTGACCCGCCTGGCGATGGCCGGCATCGCGGTGGTCGGCCTGATCGCGCCCGGGGACGAGGACGCGGACCGCCGCCTGCGCCAGCTCGGCGTCGCGGCGGTCATCCCCGCCGACGCCACCGCCGAGGTGGTTGCCGGCGCCGTCGTCGAGGCCTCCCGTGCGCTGGCGTCCCACGCCGCCGGCCCGGCGGCCTGGCCCGCCGCCGCCTCCTCCTACAGCGAGCCGCTGCTGGGCTTCGGGCAGCTCGCCCCGGCCGGCACCGGCACCGACGGCCTCGGCCTCGGGGAGGCCGGTGACGGCCGGGTGATCGCGGTCTGGGGGCCGGCCGGAGCGCCGGGGCGCACGACGATCGCGCTGTGCCTCGCCGCCGAGATCGCGGCCTTGGGGTTCTCGACGCTGCTGGTGGATGCCGACTCCTACGGCGGGGCGATCGGCCAGCTCGTCGGCCTGCTGGAGGAGGCGCCGGGCCTGGCCGCCGCGGCCCGGTCCGCCAACCAGGGCCTGCTCGACGTGCCGCGGCTGGCCGTGCTGTGCCGGGACCTGGGCGAGGGCCTGCGGGTGCTGCCCGGCATCTCCCGGCCGTCGCGGTGGCCCGAGCTGCGCCCGGCGTCCATCGAAACGGTGCTGTCGATGTCCCGGCGGCTGGCGTCGTACGTGGTGGTGGACTGCGGCTTCTGTCTGGAGACGGACGAGGAGCTGTCCTTCGACACCGCGGCGCCGCGGCGCAACGGCGCGACGCTCGCGGTGCTCGAGGCGGCCGACATCGTCCTCGCGGTCGCCTCGGCGGAGCCGGTCGGTCTGGTCCGGTTCGTCCGTGGACTGGCCGATCTGCGGGAGGCTGTCCCGGCGGCAGATCCGCTCGTGGTGGTCAACCGGCTGCGGGCCTCGGTTGTCGGCGGCGACCCGTCCCGGGAGGTCGGCCGGGCGATCCTGCGCCACACCGGGACCGAGCCGGTCGCGCTCGTGCCCTATGACCTCGCCGGGCTCGATGCGGCACAGGTCGCGGGTCAGCTCCTGCGGGACATCGCCCCCACCTCCCCCGCCCGGCTCGCGATCAGGGATCTGGCCGCTCGGCTGGCCGGGCGGCCCGCGGTCGGCCGCCGGCGCCGCAGCGGGTTCCGGCGCCAGTCGCGCTAGGTGATCGTCGGCCGGTGAGCGCGGCCGACTGGACCGGGCGATGACAACTCACCGTTACGCTCACGGCATAACCGTGACATAAAGCATTCGTCTCATCATGAATGTGTAGCGGTCATGGTTACAGCGAGCGATTCGTGGGCATCGCTGTGTGGAACGGTTCCGGTCAAGAAGTGAAGGGGATCTTACTCAAAGCTTCCAGTGGCAGGAGATCGGCCACGAAAGGACGTCGGTCTGATGCACTATGAAGTATGAACGTTAATGGCGGCGCAGTCACGCTGCATAGCGTGATGCAATGTATGTCTGCGTGAGAGTCCCCTTTCGGCAACGTTACGTTAGTGTTGAGCAGGCCTCGAAGGTGCCATCCGGAGCGCGGCCGCAACCGTGTCCGGGGAGCCGGAGGCACGGGGATGCTCGGGCGAGACGGCTAGGGGGTGTGTCGGGTGAGCCGGGAGTACGCGAAGGCGGTGGGCGCCCGCCTGCGGGCGATTCGGATACAGCAGGGGCTGTCGCTCCAGGGGGTCGAGCAGAAGTCGCGCGGCCGCTGGAAGACCGCCGCCGTCGGCTCCTACGAGCGCGGGGACCGGATGATCAGCGTCCACCAGCTCTCCGAACTCGCCGGGTTCTACGGAGTGCCGGTGTCGGCGCTGCTGCCCAGCGAGGACCAGTTGCCCCCGCGCGAGCGCCGCCCGCGCACGGTCCTGAACCTGGAGAAGCTCAGCGAGGCGCCACCCGACACCTCCGCGCTCGTCCGGCGGTGGGTGGCGCAGATCCAGCGCCAGCGCGACGACTACGCCGGGCACGTGCTGTCCATCCGCGACGGCGATGTGCGCGCGCTCGCCCTGCTGCACGACACCACGCCNCAGGAGTTCGCCGAGCGCCTGCGCAACTGGGGCGTCCTGGAGACGACCTTCCCCGAGGAGAGCGAGGAACCGCCGGAGTAGCGGCGAGAAACCGCCGGCGTAGTCCGGTGGCCCGTCCGGGCGCGTCACGCGCCGCAGGCAACGAACGGTCGACGTGGACCGTGGACTGCGACTGGCCCATCCCCGGGAGGTCCCATGCGGCGCACACCGCCGCCGGCGGCCGCCCGGTCCAGGTGCGACCGGGCGGCCCACATGGCAGCGGGCGGACCGGGGCGGCAGGTGCCCCGCGCAGGGCACATCCCCTCCCGACCGCCGCGCCGGGAGGTGGACAATGACCAGAAGGCGGGCCCCGCGCAGGGGCCTGGTCCTCGGGGCGGGCGGAGTCCTCGGCTCCGCCTGGATGATCGGCGCCATGCGGGCCGTCGAGACCGAGACCGGCCGTGACCTGGGCAGTAGCGACCTGGTGGTCGGTACCTCGGCCGGCTCCGTCGTCGCGGCTCTGCTCGGCCTCGGCGTCGGCATCGACGTGATGGCCAACTCCGAGCGCGGGCTGTACGAGGCGGGCGACCCCGTCCTCGACTACCGCGACCTCGGCGCCTCCCTGCCCCCACGGCCCCGGATGCGAATGGGCTCGCCACGGCTGCTCACGGCCAGCGCGCTGCACCCCCGGCACGCCTCGCCGATGGTCACCCTGGCGGCGATTCTGCCGCAGGGCCGCGGCAAGATCTCCGCGGTGGGCGACCTGGTCTCCGCCGCTATGGACCGCAGGGGACTGGACCTCGCCGACTGGCCCGCCCCGCCAAACCTGCGGGTCGTCGCGATGAACTTCGACACCGGTCACCGGGTGCTGTTCGGCTCGCCCGACGCACCCCGAGTGACACTGCCCGAGGCGGTCATGGCGTCCTGCGCGATCCCCGGCTGGTACGCCCCGATCGAGTCAGGCGGTCAGCGCTTCGTCGACGGCGGGACCCGCTCGCCCACGTCGGTCGACCTGCTCGCCGACGCCGAGCTCGAGGAGGTGCTCGTGCTCGCGCCGGCCTGCTCGCTGGCCAGCGACCGCCCCCGTGGCGCGGTGGCCCTGGTCGAACGGCAGGTCCGGCGCGCGGCGACCCGTCGGTTGCTGCGGGAGATCGAGCTGGTCGAGGCCGCGGGCACCCGGGTGACGGTGCTGTCTCCCGGACCAGAGGACCTCGCGGTGATGGGCGGCAACCTGATGGACCTGACCCGCCGCGCGGAGGTGTTCGAGACCAGCCTGCGGACCACGTGCGCGGCCCTGCGCGCGAGCGCCCGCGCGCGCCCACGGCCCCGGTCGGCCCGCACCGGCACCACCACTGCCACCGGCGCCACCACTGCCACCGGCGCCGGCGCGACCTCCGCCGCCCGCGCGGTCGCCGCCGCAACCACTGCCGCTTCCAGGACCGGGACCGGCACCCGCGGCGGTGCCGGCGTCGAGGGGGGCGCCGGCACCGGCGAGGGCGCCGGTCAACCGAAGGGCCGGCTCGGCTTGGACCTGGCCGGCTGAGCGGGCGGTCCCGAGCCATGGCACCGGCCCGCTCCCAACCACCGCGCCCCGACGGTGCGGCTAAGACCGCGCCCGTGGTGCCCGCCGGATGGGACCCTCGTTGGTCGTCCGGCGCGGCTGGTTGCGAGACTGGTCGGGTGCGCATCTACCTGCCGTCCACGCTCAACGCCGCGCGATCGGTGTGGGAGTCCGGGCAGGTGCCGGCTGGGACGGGCTTTGCGGTCACGCCGGCGCTGCGTGAGTGGTACGCCCAGTCGGAGTCCGAGGAGGAGCTGGAGTACGCGGTGCTGCACGACGCGGCGCGCGCCAGCCTGCGCCTGCTCGACGCCGACCCGGCGGCCCCACGCCGACGCCTGGTCTTCGTCGCGGACCTCGCCGACGGCGACGTCCGCGTCCGGGACGACCTCGAACGAGGCGCCGTCGAGGTCGACTTCCCGGTGCCCTGGTCGGCAGTGGGAGCGATCCACGTCGACGACGGCGACGATGGCGAGGTTCTCGACGCGGTGGCCGAGGCGGCGGATCACATTGTCGAGGCCGACCTCGGCGGCGAGGACGCGGCCTTCACCGTTGACAGCGTCGAAGGCTTCGAGTTGCTCTGGTTCGCCCCGCAGGAGCTGCCCGACCTGCTGTGAGCAGGCCCGCCCCGTCGTTGGCGGGTCGGCTGGATGCCTGGACGGTGTTCGGCACGCCGACTGGCCTGCAGTGTGAGGCAGACCACACCCATTGATGGTTCGTTGGGGTGCGATGTCCGGGCCGGTGCTCACCCGGCGTGAAATGTTGGCGTCGGACGGCGTTTGCGGTGGCCATCCGGCTCCATCACACCGGTCTGCCTCGCCGATCGGCGTCCGCGGCCGGCTTTTCTCCACGCAAACCGGTCCAGATGGACAACGGTTGTGCCTCCCCGGGGTACGGCCGCTGTCGTGTGTTGCGAATAATGCGTAGGCAGGCCGTGAGGTGTCGGTCGGGTTCCTGCCCGGTTGGCGTCGATCGTCCGTTTTTCTCCCAACACCCTTCGTGCCGGGATGCCGGCCCGGGCGGGTATGGATCTTGGTAACCCACCGCGTAAGGAGGCTGGCAGCCGATGCTGTACCTCGCCGGGCAGATCCTGGCGTATGTGCTGGTGGCGATGGTCATCGGCGCCGCGCTTGCGTGGGTGTTCCTCATCGCCCCGCTGCGCCGGCAGGTGCGCCAGACCCGCGACGCCCAGCCGGAACCCAGGGTCGGCGGCGCCGAGCCGACGCCCGACGCCGTGGCCGACGCCCGGAGAAGCGACGCCCGGGGGACCGGCCCTCAGACGGCCGATGTTGCTGGGACAGCACTCGCGCTCCCGCCGCACCCCGGGGAGCTCAGCGGCGACATCGCGCTTGAGGGCGACTCCGAGCGTTTCCCGGAGCCTGTCGAGTCCGCCGAGCGCCTGGATCCCGCGGTGGCCGCCGGCGACCGGCTCGGGCCTGACGCGGATTCCCGTGCCTTCGGGCCCGACACGGTGGGGGCGGAACTCGCCACCACCGGGCCGATCCCGTTGCCGATCAACGCCGTGCGCGTCGGGGAACCCGTCGCCGAGCTCGTCGCCCTGCTGCGCCGCCAGCGGGACGACGCCGCCCTGGAGAAGGCCGACCTGACCGCCCGCCTCGCCGTGGCCGAACAGCGAGCGGCCGAATCCGAGCAGCGGATCGGGGCCGCGGAGCGGCACGCCATGACGGCGAGCGCCCGGGTCGAGGAGATCGAGGCCACGCTGCGCGCCAGGGTCGAGGCCGTGACGAGCGCCGCCGGCGGCGCGCGGGCGGCGGGTGACGCGTCACCGGCCGACCCGGACACCACCGCGGCGGACACCGGGCTCACCGTCGCGGAGCTCGCGCGCGAGGCCGAGCTGCTGCGCCAGCAGCTTGTCGAGGCGGAGGGCCGGGCGGCGAAGTTCTCCTCCCGGCTGGCGATGGCGCGCACCGAGGCCGAGGACGCCCAGCGTCTCGTCGCGACCATGACCACCCGGCTCGACCGGCATCAGGCCGAATGGGCGGCCGAGCGCGTCAGCCTGCTCGGCCGGATCGAGCGGACCGAGTCCGCTCTCGGTCGCGGCACCGAGACCGCTCCCGCCGCCGACCCGGCAGCGGAGCCCGCCCCCTCCGCCGCTGCGACCTCCACCCCCGGCACCTCCGCGGCTGCGGCCTCCACCCCCGAGACCTCCGCGGCCGGGCGCAGGGTGGAGTACTCCGCCGCCGTCGAATACGCCGAGATCGTCGGTACGGCGAAGGCCGTGGCCTCGGCACGCGCCGTCAGCTCGGCCCGGGCCGCCGCTCCTCTCCTCGCCGCCGAGCCGACCCAGGTCGCCGAGCCGACCCAGGTCGCCGAGCCGACCCAGGTCGCCGAGCCGGTGGATGTCGACGAGCCGGTCGACGTTGTCGAGCCGGTCGACGTTGCAGGGCCGGCTGATGTTGCCGAGTCGGCTGATGTCGCCGAGCCCGCCAACGCTGGTGAGCCGGCCGCCGACGTCGCGTCGGCGAGGGCCGCGGGGCCGGCACTCCAGGACGAGCTGGCGGTGGGCGCGGAGTCCGCGCGGCTCGACGAGCCGGCGCGGCCGGATTCGGATGGCGCCGCCCTCGCGGCGGCCTCGGCCGAGTCCGGGAGTGCCGGTGAGCCCGGGAGTGCCGGTGAGCCCCCGAGTGCCGATGAGCCCGCGAGCGGGATCGAACCGGTTCGCTCGGGCACGCTGGGCGTGGCCGGAATGAGGGCCCGGACCTCCGGCGTCACCAAGGAGCGACCGGCGGCAGTGGCGGGGATCCCGGCTCCGACCGGCAGCAGCCCTGTCACCACGTCGGGCGTGCGGTCGGGCGCCACGGGGGAGCAGGGCGCGGGCGGCCGGGTCGTCCAGGAGGCCGCGCCGCGCTGGAACGGACTGCTCGATCCGGGCGGCGTCGGCGGCGACAACCTCAAGGAGATCGTCGGTATCGGCCCGGTGATCGAATCACGGCTGCGGGCGCTGGGCATCACGACCTTCAGCCAGCTCGCCGAGATGGGCGACACCGACGTCGACCGGCTGGCCCACAAGCTCGATGGTTTCGGCGATCGGATCATCTCCGACGACTGGGTGGGCCAGGCCCAGGACCTCCAGGTGCGCCACTACGGCGGCGTCTACTAGGGCGCGTGTCACGCCCGTAGCTGGCCCGGGGCGTCGCCATGGCGCGGCGACGCCCGGGTCCGTGGCTCAGAGTCCGGAGATGAGTCCCTCGATCTCGGCCTCGAGGATCCGGCGGTCGGTGACGTCGCTGTAGAGCCACAGGTGGCCGCAGTAGCCGTCGGCCGCGGCCAGCGCGATGTGGCTGCGTTCGAAGACGCGGCCGTCGGCGAACATGACCGGCTCGCGGCGCAGCGTCCGGCGCCGACGCAGCAGGGTGTCCAGACGGGCAGCGAAGCCGGACGGGTCGTCGACCAGCCCGGCCCGCGGCCGCAGATGGCGGCGGCAGTCCGTGCCAACCAGGTCGACGGGCGAGTCCGCCAGGTCGAACAGGTCGCAGTACATCTGGTTGACGGCGACGACGCTGCCGTCNCGATCGGCGATGAGGACCGCGGTCGCGAGCTCGGCGAGCAGGGTCGTCAGCCAACGCTCCCGGTCGCGGCAGGCCTCCTCGATCCGGCGCACCTCGGCGAACAGGCAGCCGCAGCCCTCGGCCGGGTGCCCGCCGTCGGCGTGCGCTGGGCGTGGATGCAGGTCGTCTTCCTCGTTGCGGTGCAGGACGACCGCGGCGCGCCACTCGGCGCCGGGGGGGAGCGCGCCGCGAGGGTAGCTCGTGGATCGGTCCTCCGGGATCTCACGGGGGGCCGACCGGCCGGGCGTCGGCTCGCCGGGGATCGGCCGGCGGGGGAGCGGGACCGTCCAGCGCCGATTCGCCACGGCGTCGTCCGCGTCGGGCCACCGCGCCGGTGGCCCGGACAGGGGGTGCCCGGTTCCAGCGGGATGACCGAGCACCGGGCCGTCGAGATCCGGCGAGGGATCGGCCGGGCCGTCCGCGGACCGGTTTGCTCCAGCGGTGTGGTCCGGACTTTCCGGTTCGCCCGGGCCTGCCGGCGCATCGGTCCAGTGGAACGGGTCGTCGGCGGACTCGCGGAAGGCACGGGCGGCGTCGTCGAACGGGTCGTACCCGCCCAGCCCGTCGAACAGGCCAGATCGATCGGACCCGCCGGGCAGGACATCCTCCGGTCCGACATCCTCCTGGCCGAACAGCTCGTGACCCAGTAGCTGCTCGTCGAAGAAGTCCGCGTCGAAGGGGGTGAGATCCACCGCCGTCTCCTCGGACTCGACGGGCACAGCGGCGTGTTCGGCGTCGTCGGCGGTGAGCCACCCAGTGTGGCTGTCGGGGTGCGCCGGGACGTCCAGGCCGTGGGTGTCGCGGCTGGCGGCGTCGCCGACGGTGGGCGCACCCACCGGGGCCGGCGTGAGGGTGCCGACGAAGCGGCGCCGCCCGTCGCCGGCGGACGTCGCCACCGTCTGGATGATCGCCCGCCGGGCCTCCCCGCCAGGTAGCACCAGCCGGATCTGCACGGAGAACCCGTCGCCATGCGTGACCAGGCGCCGCCAGTGGTCGCCCACGGTGGCAACGTCGTCGGGATGGACGACCCGGTCCCATCCCCAGCCGACCGCCTCGTCGCGGGGAAGTCCGGTCAGTTCGGACCACGGGCGGTTCACAAAGAGATGGCGACCGATCGCGTCGGTGGCGAATACCGCCACCGGGCAATTTTCGACAATTCGCCAGAACATCTTCCAAGCAGTCTTGTCGAACATGTCCGAAGGCTGGAAATCTCGGTTTCCACTCATCGGGTCGCCCCTTTCGAACCGCGCGTAGCGGGCCGCAGGCAGGTCCTGGGCAGCGTCGCCGCGGTGGGCGGACGGGCTTCTCGCAAGCGGTTGCTGAGCCCGTGGATCGATGGCTGACCGGACACGGAAGGGACCCCCGAGGCAGGCGTTGGTGGCTTACCGGGTGAGATCGGCAGGGTGGGGGAGGNTCCACCGGTCGACCCAGCAGGCGATTGTGGCTTCACGGATGAGCGGGTTAGGGACCGCCGCGAGGCTACCGCCTCCGGGGCGATTCGGCGGCGAAATCCTGCGGGCGTTTCCGGGGCGGTCGGCGCACTGCCGACCCGCGGGATGTACGCGCGCCGCGATGGTCGCCCCCCGATCCGTGACCGCACTCTTGATGCGGAGAGTAACTAAATGGGTGGTCAAGGTGGGACGCTGTGCACACCGTGACCTGCCTGTGTCCTACCCGGCCCACACCCCCAGAGGGGGTTGTGCGAACGTTGTTGCGTCCGCCCTGATGGTCGGGGCTTGATAAGCGGTGACCTTCTTCCTACGCTTCGTAGCAATTGTCCGGCCGAGGAAGAGGCGGAGCTGGAGGAGCGGCGGTTTTCGTGGCGGTGGCACGTGGCGGTTGGTTGGACGCCACCTCGTTCGTGGAGGACGAGGTCCGGGAGCTCGTCCGGCGGCGTTCCCTGGATCCCGTGCGCGATCCGGCCCAGGTCCGCCAGCTCGTTCAGGAGGTGCTCGCCGACTACGAGGAACGCGTTCTCGTCAGCGACCTTCCGCCCGTCGTCGACCGGGATGTCACCGCTCGGCTGGTCTACGACGCGGTCGCCGGCTTCGGGCCGTTGCAACGCCATCTCGACGATCCCACCGTCGAAGAGATCTGGATCAACGAGCCGGGTCGGGTATTCGTCGCGCGGGCCGGTCGCAGCGAGCTGACGACGACAATTCTCACCGCTGACCAGGTGCAGGATCTGGTCGAACGGATGCTCAAATCGTCCGGCCGGCGGGTGGACCTGTCGACCCCCTTCGTCGACGCCATGCTCCCCGACGGTTCCCGGCTGCACGTGGTGATTCCCGACGTGACCCGGGTGCACTGGTCGATCAACATCCGCAAGTTCGTGCTGAGCGCAGGCAGCCTCGACGAGCTGGTCGGGCTCGGCACGATCACCTCCGCGGCGGCCGCGTTCCTGGAGGCCGCCGTCGTCTCCGGCCTCAACATCATCGTCGCCGGTGGCACCCAGGCCGGGAAGACGACGCTGCTCAACTGCCTCGGTTCGGCGATCCCCGCCCGCGAGCGGGTGATCTCGTGCGAGGAGGTCTTCGAGCTGAAGCTGCGCGCGCCGGACTGGGTCGCGATGCAGACCCGGCAGGCCAACCTGGAGGGCAGCGGGGAGATCCGGCTGCGCCGGCTGGTCAAGGAGGCGCTGCGGATGCGCCCGGACCGCCTGGTGGTCGGCGAGGTTCGCCAGGAGGAGGCGCTGGACCTGCTCATCGCGCTGAACTCGGGCCTGCCGGGGATGTGCAGCCTGCACGCCAACTCGGCCCGCGAGGCGGTCACCAAGCTGTGCACGCTGCCGCTGCTCGCCGGGGAGAACGTCAGCCACGCCTTCGTCGTGCCGACCGTGGCCGCCAGCGTCGATCTCGTCGTCCACCTGGAGAAGGACGTCTCGGGTCGCCGGCGCGTCACCGAGATCGTCGCGCTGCCCGGCCGGGCCGAGGGCGACATCGTGGAGATCGCCCAGATCTACCGCTCCCGCGCCGAGGGCCTGGTCCGCGCCGACGGCTTTCCCCCGCACGTCGACCGCTTCACCCGCGCCGGCTACGACCTGCCCACCCTGCTCGCGCAGGGGGACCGCGACCATCCCCACCGCCGGCCTGGCGGTGGCTGGCCCGAGATCGCCGTGGAGCGTTGATGGGCATCTTCCTCGGCCTGCTGTGCGGGCTCGGCCTGTTCCTGATCATTACCAGCGGCCGGCCCCGCGAGTCCCGCGGCCCGACGACGATGCGCTGGGAGCACACCACCGCCGAGCTGCTCGCCCAGGCCGGCATCCGCGGCCTGAGCCCCCGCCAGTTCGTCGCGATCAGCGCTGCGCTCGGCCTGCTCGTCGGTCTCGTCGTGCTGGCGTTCACCGGGACCCTGTCGCTCGCCGGCGCGTTCGCGGTCTTCGCGAGCCTGCTGCCGCGGGCGCTGGTCGTCCGCCGCCGCCACGGCCGGATCCACGACCTGCGGGAGCTGTGGCCGGACGTCGTCGACAACCTCGCCAGCGCCGTGCGCGCCGGGATGTCGCTGCCCGAGGGCCTGGCCGCCGTCGGGGTGCGCGGGCCGGTGCAGCTACGCCCGGCGTTCACCCGTTTCGGCGAGGACTACAGTGCCACCGGATCGTTCTCGACCTGCCTGGACCGGCTCGCCGACGAGCTCGCCGACCCGGTCGCCGACCGGATCATCGAGTCGCTGCGGATGGCGCGAGAGGTCGGCGGCACCGACCTCGGCCGCCTGCTGCGCACCCTGTCGACCTTCCTGCGCGAGGACGCGCGGACCCGGGCCGAGCTGGAGACCCGCCAGGGCTGGACGGTCAACGCCGCCCGCCTCGCGCTCGCCGCCCCCTGGATCGTGCTGCTCCTGCTGGCCACCCGCGGCCAGAACGTGCAGGCGTACGACAGCCCGACCGGCGTGCTGGTGCTGGTCGTCGGCGGCGGCGTGTCGGCCCTCGCCTACCTGCTGATGAAACGGATCGGCCGGCTGCCCGAGGAGGGCCGGGTGCTGCGCGGCGGGGTCGCCGCCGCCCAGGCTGCGGCCACCGCCACCGCCACCGCCGGGCGTGGCTCCGGATCACGCCCGGACGATCCTGCGGGCGCCCGCCCGATGATCGCCGCTCCCGACCTGGACGCGCTAGGGGGCTTCGACGGGCCTGGGGGCTTCGGGGCGGGGCCCGATCGGGGGATGCAGCCATGACGATGGTCGCCGCCGGGGCGCTGCTTGGCCTGCTCGTCGGGCTCGGCCTGGTCATCGTCGTCTACCGGTCGCCGCGGGCCCGGCGCATCCAGCTCGCCGACCGGATCGACCCCTACCTGCGCGACACGCCCACCCCGTCCCGGCTGCTCGCCGACCGGCCACGGGCGTCGACTCGTCCGGGTTTCGCCGCCGTCGAGGCGCTCGTGCGGCCGTTGCTCTCCGACGTCGCCGGCCGGCTCGATCGCTTTCTCGGCGGCCGGGTGGCGTTGCAGCGCCGGCTGACCCAGGCGGGCGGGCGGACCAGCATCGAGGAGTTCCGGGTCCAGCAGGTGATCTGCGCGGTCAGCGGCGCGCTGGTCGGCGCGTTCCTGCTGGCGCTGCGGGCCCTGCTCGGCATCGGCCCGCCGGCACTGGTGAGCGTCGCCCTCGTCGTCGCCGGCGCCGCCGGCGGGGTGGTCGGCCGCGAGTACTGGCTGACCCGCTCGATCACCGAGCGCGAGGACCGGATGCTGCTGGAGTTCCCCACGGTCGCCGAGTTGCTGGCGCTGGCGGTGACCGCGGGGGAGTCCGCGATCGGCGCGCTCGAACGGGTCAGCCGCCTCACGCACGGTGAGTTGGGCCGCGAGCTGCGCCTGGCCCTCGCCGACGCCCGTTCCGGCGCCACGCTCGTGCAGGCCCTGGAGGGCATCGCCGCCCGCACGGCGCTCGCGCCGCTGACGCGGTTCGTCGACGGCATGGCCGTCGCGATCGAGCGCGGCACGCCGCTGGCCGACATCCTGCGCGCCCAGGCGATGGACGTCCGCGAGGCAGGCAAGCGCCAGTTGCTGGAGGCCGGCGGCCGCAAGGAGATCGCGATGATGATCCCGGTCGTCTTCCTCGTCCTGCCGACGACCGTGATCTTCGCGTTCTACCCCGCCCTGGTGAGCTTCACGGTGATCGCGCAATGACCAGACGCAGGGCTCAAGGCACGGGGCTCGGACCGGACGGTGATGGAGGAGACATGGGACGGCGTATCGGGCAGACCCTGAAGGCGAGGTGGCTGGCCTGGCGGTCGGCCATCCACACGACCAGCGTCGGCGGCGACGGCCGCGACCGGGGGGACGTCCCCGGCTGGGTGATGATCACGGTGATGACGGCGGCGCTCGTCGTCGCCATCGCCACGCTGGCGACGCCGGCGTTGCAGAACCTGTTCACCTCGGCCATCAACTCGGTGTCGGGCGTCGGTGGCGGTGGCGGCGGCTGACCTCCCGGCCACGCCGGCCACAGCCGTGCGAGAGGGCACACGCCTGGTCGGGCCCGACGGCGAGGACACGACGGGCGAGGACAGCGCGGCGGGCGGCAGGCCCACGTCTGGCGACGGGTTCCCGCTCGGCGATGGGGTCCCGCTCGGCGATGGGGTCCCGCTTGGCGACGGGGCCTCGCCTGGCGACGAGGGGTCCGCCGTCGTCGAGTTCATCCTGGTGGGGACGTTGCTGCTGTTCCTGTTCCTCGGGATCCTGCAGGTCGGCCTGATCCTGCACATCCGCAACACGCTCGCGGCGGACGCGGCGGAGGGCGCCCGGCACGCCGCCAACCTCGGCGTCCCGGCCGCGGACGGCGGCCCCTACGCGCAGGCGCTCATCGCCCGGACGATCCCCGGCCGCGCCGACACCGTCTGCACCGGCACCGATGTCGAGGGCCCCGGCGGCACCCCGCTGGTCCAGGTCACCTGCAAGGTCGCCGTCCCGCTCGTCCTCGTCCCCCTCGGCGACGGCGTGACGATCACTGTCACCGGCCATGCCGTCAAGGAGCAGCCGTGACGCCCCGGCCGTCGCGCACCGCCTCGACGGCCCGGGGCCGGACGACGCGGCCCCGGACGGTCTCGGCAAAGGCGGTACGGCCGGAGAAGCTCCGTGCCCGGTCGGTCCGAGCGCGGACGGCCTGGGCCCGGGCGGTGTGGGGGAAGGATCGGCTACCCCGCGCGGGCGCGGGCCGGGTGCGCCGTGAGGGACGGGGGGTGGACGACGGCTCGGCGATGATCGAGTTCGTCGGGCTGTCCATCGTGTTGCTCGTCCCGTTCGTGTACCTGTTCCTGTGCGTGTTCGCGGTGCAGAAGTCGGCGTTCGGCGTCACCCAGGCGGCCCGCGAGGCCGGCCGCGCCTTCGCCACCGCCGACAGCGAGACCCAGGGCGCCGACCGGGCCCGCCTCGCCGCCGCCCTCTCCCTGCAGGATCAGGGCGTGTCCGGCCAGCCGCAGATCCATTTCGCCCCGGCCGGCGCGAACTGTGGCGCCGGCAATCCCGGCGATGGCGCGCAGACCCTGGAACCGGGCGCGTCGTTCGTCATCTGTGTCCGGACGGTCGTCGCCCTACCCGGCACCGGCGCCCTGTTCGCCGGCATCACCGACGTGACCGTCAACGGCCAGTTCACCGTCGTCATCGACCAGTTCCGCGCGGACCGGCGAGTAGCCCAGCCGTAGCAGGGGTTTCATGCGTTCACGGGGTTACGTGGGATCGCGCGGTTTTACAACATCATGCGGACTTTTTGCGGACTGTGATCATGGCCCGGTCCGCGGCTGCCGGCACCCGGCAGCCAGCGTCCGCCGCCGGCGGTGCGGGCGCCCGCTCGGACATCGCAGTGGGGAGACGCCGCAGCCCCGGATGCGGGGATGCACCCGGGGCCATGGCCACACTGGGTCACTCGCCACCGGCCAGCCAGGTCGTTCAGGTCGAGCCTGTCCGCGGCGCCTGGCCGACGTCCACGACGCACCGGACCGGGCCGGCCCCGGGTGCACGGGCGCTCGACGGCGTCCACCGGGCGGACGCCGTCGAGCGCGGCCGGCCTGGACGCTTCCCGGATCCGGGGAGCGCCTACAGTCTGTCGTCGGCCGGTTCGGCGGCCTCAGCGTTACGTGCTCCCGCTGCGTGAGTGGGGCTGCGCGAAGCCGTGGGCCAGGCACCACGAGACAAGCTGCTCCACCTGCCCCGGGTTCGCCGCGCTGTCCGGGGTGGACGGGGGCGCCTGGTTGTGTTCGCCCACCCACGACAGGGCCATCTGCTTGATCTCCTCGTTCTCGGATTCCATGGCTGCGGTCTGGGCCTGCAGCCATCCCGTGAACATCGCGCTCCAGGCGCCGAACCGCTCTGAGGGGTCGCCAGACCACCCCGGGGCGGCTCGGCTGCCGACGACCGCGTCAACAAGCGTGCAGGCATCCCCGGCCTTGGCGTCGAGGACCGGGGTCGGGCTCGGCGGTGCGGGAGTTCGCTGGATCGCCTCAGCGGACCGCATTGGTTGGACGTCTCTCGGGTCGTGGGCCCGGCTCCCGCAGCCGGCGGCCGCCACCGCGACCAGAAGCGCCAATGATGCGCACCGTGTCCTCAACTGCCCCCCTCGATGAAAGGGGTCAGGGTAGCTGGGCACCTACAGCCGCCGGCTGGCGTCCCACCCGGATGTCGGGGACGGCCACCGAGACGGTCCGGGGCCGAAAGTCTGCGCGGACCATTGCGGCGCGGGCGGACAGCCGGCCAGCGAGAACCTCGGCGCGCGGCTCGTTGGCCGGTACGCACGGTCCTGCCAGAAACCCACGGGCTCGTCACGGGCGGGGCCTTCGCCGCGTCAGCGGTGGGGGCTCACGGGTCGGTGTACTTCTTCGACCGCAGCATCACCTGCGCGTCGGTGCTGATAACTGTTCCGGCTGTGGGTTGCTGGGAAACGACATGCCAGTTCCGGTCCAATACCAGGAGCCGCCCCTGGCCGGTCGCGTCCTCTTCCGCCAGGTTGTAGAAGCCGGCCGCTTGGAGGGTGTCCTGAGCGGTCTGATGGTTCAGGCCGACCAAGTTCGGCACGGCCTTCTGCGGGGCCGGAGCTGCAGTGACCGCTGCTGCCGGCGCGGAGCCTGCGGGTGCTGCGGCTGCGGGTGCTGTGGCTGCGGGAGAGTTGGCGACCACCGCGGCGGCCGCGGCCGGAGCGGTAGAGGTTCCGTTTCCCCCGCCAGTGGCGACGCCGATCACGATGAGGAGGAGCGCGACGCCCGCGCCGATTCCGATCTTCGCGTTGCGGGAAAGGCCCCTCTTCTCTGGCGGCGGGGGCGATGTGGACGGGCGGTGGCCGGCATACGGATCGCGGGCCGGTGGCGGATAGTCGTAGCGCGGATCACGCCAGCCGGCACGATCGTTGGGCGGATAGCCCCGGTCGTCATAGCCGTAACTCATACTGTGATTCCCCCGTTTCGTACGTCCGAGGGCGCATGCTAGCGATCAGCTCTGGAGCGGACGCTCAAGGCGTTCGATGGTTGACGGTGCGTTGATGGGGTCGCGGGAGTCTGGCGCGTAGCTCGGCGATGCCATCCAGGGCGGACAGCGGCCGAGCGTGGGCCGCGAGCACGCCGTCGACGCGAGTCTGCAGTGCGACGCGGGCCGGCGCGGCCGGTGCACCGCCATCGTCGGCTTCGAGGTCGGCGCAGACCGCGCAGGGCGCCGGCTGAGTGTGCCTGCGGCACATCTGGTGCAGGTTCGGGGGGACGAACACCGACGGCGCCGAGGCGGCCGGGTTGGCGGCCTCCGGCTGGAGGTCGCGGATACGGCGCCGGCGGACCGCGGCAGGGCTGCGGACGGCTCCGGTGATCGGGGCCGTGTAGGCGGCGGTGATCTGCTCGGGGGTGCAGCCGCGGGCGAGGGCGGCGGCGATGTCCGGCTGCCAGGAGGCGGGGAGCTGCTCGTCGTGGGCCAGGCGGCCGGCGAGGTCGGCGTACGGGTTCACCTCGACGGCGTCGGCCGGCTCCGGGGCGGCCTGGTGCTTGTCGACGAGCGGGGGCCCGGGTTCGTCGTCGGGGGGCTCCGCTGCTGCTGCTTGTTCTGGAAGTTCTGGCAAGTGCTGATTGTGTCCCGCTACGGGACTACCCCCGTCCCATTCTGGGACTAGCTCTGGTCCCGCTGTGGGACCCGGCGGGGGTTCGACCGGTCCCGGTCCGGGACTAGAGAGTCCCGCTGTGGGACTACCGAACGGGTCGGCTGGTCCCGCTGGGAGACCAGCGGGGACGGCCACCCGGTAGCAGGTCCGCAGCTTCTTCGAGCGGGCGTCGGCGGGGGCCGGTCGGTCGCGGACGACCCATCCGGCGCGCTCCAGGCGCTCGAGTTCGCGGGCGACGGTGGAGCGGCCGAGGCCGGTCATGCGGGCCAGCCCGGACAACGACGGCGTGAACTCCTGCGGGGTGGCGAGGGTCTGGAAGTCGGCGACGACCAGCAGCGTCAGCAGGATCAGCCGGCCGGGGGCGGGCAGGTCGGAGGCGACGATGGCGCGTTCGACCCGCCAGCGCGGGGAGGGGCTGCCGGAAAGCGGGTCCTGACCGACTTCGGGCAGGCTCGCGCGGGCATCATGTAGCACGGGTTGGTGGCCCTTCTCAGACAAGGGTTGTCGATCAAGGGCCGGTTCGGGTGTTGGTAGCACCCGGTCCGGCCCGCTTCAGTAGCGGACGGGCTCGCTAGGCGTTGTCATCCGCCGGTCTACGTTCGGTGATCCATTTCTCGATCTCGGCGGTCGCCCACACCTTCCCCATGGATAGGACCGCCCTCGGCTTGGGGAACGTGGGATCGGCCGCCAGGATCTGGTGCACGCGCCCTGTGCTGACGCCCAGACGTCGGCCGATCTCGGCTGCCCCCATCAACTCCTGTTCGTTTGGGTCCTTCACGAGCGCCAGTCTATCGACTGGACTAGCCATTAGCTATCGGCTAGACTAGCCGATAGCACCACGGCAAAGCGGCCCCGACCGGAGCTCTCACCCTCCGACCGGGGCCTGACGGACCACCTGCCAGAACAGGAGACCCGCGTTGTTCTACGTTCCCACCCGCCGCCCCTTCGGGGGGCGTTTCGCCAGCACCGCCCGGCGCGCCCTCTGCGCCGCCGCCGTCCGCCTGCTGGACCACCTCGGCCCGGCCGCGCTCCCGGCGGCCGTCGAGCTGGCCCCGGCCGTCCTCCCCGCCCCGGTGGTGGCCGAGCCGGCGCCGGTCGCCGCGCCGGTGCTGTTCGCCGTCGACGAGCTGCCCCCGCTGGAGGTGATCGACGCGGCGGCGGTCGCGTTCGACCGGGCCGGAGAGGCGGCCAGGGTCGCCGACCGGGGCAAGCGGAAGGCCCGCAAGCTGCTCGACCTGCTGCCCGACGGGGTGTACGGCCGGGTGACCGTCGAGCGGGTGCAGAGCGCCAAGCAGACCCCCGACCTCGACCGGATCCGGGCCGACTACGCCCGCGCGGGGCTCGGCGAGGTTCCGATGCGGGACGTCGCGCCAGCCCTGCGGGTCACCATCGCCGTGGCCGAGCCGATGCTGGCGGTGGCCGCGTGAGCCCCACCGACCTGTTCGCCCACCATCCCGACCTGATCGACGTGGGGAGTCGGTATCCGCTGGCCCGCGCCGCCATGACCTTGCAGGAGCGCATCAACGCCGAGGGCGCGGGCCGCTTCGACCCGACTCGGTCGCCGGCCGAGCAGCGCGAAGCCTGGCAGCGCGCGCTCGGCATGTGCCAGGCCCGCGACACCATCCCCGACGTCTTCGAGGGGCGCCCGCAGGCGCTGGCCGATGGCCTTCTGGCCCTGCGGGCGAAGGCGGACGACCCGACGCTGCTCGACGACGAGCGGCAGGACTTCGACTGGCAGTCCGACGGCTACGCGGACGCCCTGCTGACCTTCGACGCCGCCGTGCGCCCTCTGCTCGGGAGCACGGCGACCAGCACGGAGGAGGCCCGATGACCGCGAAGACGATCCCGCTTACCGACCTGCTCCCCGACGACGTTGTTCAGGGGTTCGCCGATCGGACGTTCGCGCGGGCGATGACGGCCGAGCAGCTCCAGGTGCAGACGGCGTACGGCTCGATCTACGCGGAGGTCCTGGTCGACGCGATTGACACGAACGACGTCGAGCTGGCCGCGGCGGCGGTCCGCTGGCTGGTCGCGCACGTCCGTGCCGGCCGGGCCCGCTGGCACGAGCTCGACCAGCGCGCCGGGGGTGCCCAGTGAGCGGCTGGGCGACGCAGCGGTTGGCCGACCGGATGGCGGCCCGCGAGCAGAACCGGCTCGACCTGGATGCGGCTGCCGCACGGCAGGCCGTGGCGCTGGCCCAAGCCGACGAGCGAGCCGAGAAGCAGCGGGCCGCGCGGGATGCGGCCATGTCTCGCCGGCGGGCGCGGCGGAGTGCGGCCCGGCAGGCGGCAGCCGGCTGGCTCGCCGTGCACACCGTCGAGGTGCTCATCTACTCCTTGGCCGTGCTCTGCGCGGCGATGGCGGTCCCTGCGATGGCCGTCTACGGGCTGCGGATCTACGGGGCCGTGACCGGCGTCCTGCTGCCCGCGTTGACCGAGCTGGGCGCGTGGGCGTTCGCCGGCGCGGTGCAGGCGTCCCGGCGGCGGCACCCGGACCGGCCGGTGCGCTGGCTCGCGGTCGGCGTCATCGTCTTCGCGGCGACCGGCGCGGCGCTGAACCTGGCGCACGGCTGGTCGACTCACGGCCCGCTCGCCGGCGTGGTGATGGCCGCGGTGTCGGTGGCGGGCATCGTCGCCCATCAGCTCGCCGTCGCCTCGCCGCCGCGCTCGCGCGCCGAGCGGACGGCGGCTCGGCATGGCCGGCTAGTCGAGCGGCGGTTGGCGCGGGCGCGGCGGGCGGCGGTGCGCCGCGCGGTGGTCGAGCTGTCCCCCGACGGCACGGTCCGTCTCGTCTACCAGACCGGCGTCTACGGGACGCGCCGCCGCGGCCTGGCCCCGGCGGTCGCTCCCGGACTGCCCGTCGACCCGGTGGACGGCTGGGATGCCGGCCTGTCCGTGCTGCTCGCCAGCGCCCTCCCTGAGGGTGTCGTCGAGCCGGCCGGAACGGACCTGACCGACCCGACTCCCGCGCACCCGACTACCGAGCTCGACCAGCAGGTTTCCGACGGGGAGTCGGCCGACTCGGTGGGCCGGTCGGGTGGGGTGGCGCTCGCGGACCCGCCGCCGTCCGATCCGCCGGCGACGAAGACGGGTGGACGCCGGGTGAACCCGCAGGCGCGGCGGAAGCTGACCGCTGACGAGGCGCTCGCCGCCGCCCGGCGCTACGCCCGCCGTAAGGGCCGCCCGGTGACCGCGGAGGAGCTGCGGGAGCGGCTCGGCGTCGGCGCGGTGACCGCCCGCCGGCTCCGCGACAAGGTCAACGCCGAGCAGGCCGACGGCGGTGCCAAGTGACCGGCGGGGGAATCCGCGCGGACCTGCGCGCGCTGCCCTGGTGGGTGGCGACCGGGCTCGTCGTCCTGGCCGTGGTCGTACTGGCGGTCCGTGCGGCCGGTCTGGTCGTGCTCGCGGTCGTCGACGCGGCGGAACGGTTCGAGGCCGCGGTGTCCGGCGCGGCCGGGGTCCGGCCGCTGGCAGCGTCGGTCGTCGTGCTCCCGCCCGGTGGTGAGGGCCGATGACCGAGCTCGACGAGGCGCCTGCGGCGCACGGGGGCACGGTCGTCACCGGGCCCTGGGCGGCCGAGCCGATGGTGGAAGCCGGGCCTGTCGTGGGCGAGGTGCTGCCCGCGGCCGGTCCGGTGGCGGCCGGTCCGGTGGCGGCCCGCCCGGCGGTGCCGCTACGGCTCGACGATCCGCTGCGGCTACCGGTGTGGATGACCGACCGTGCGGTCGCCCGGGCCCGTGCTCGGCGTGCCGGGCTGGTCGCCGGCCGGCTGGCGGTGCGCTCGACGTGGCGGACCCCGGCGGCGGTGGCGCGGGGCTCGTGGCAGCTCGGGCGCTGGTGGTGGATGTGGGTGCGCGCGGAGGATCTGGCCGTCGAGCTCCGCGACCCCGCCGGCCGGCTCGGCAAGGAGATCTTCGTCGTCCGTGAGCACCGCAAAGCCCGGTGGATCATCAGCGGTGGGGTGTTCGGCGGCAGCAGTCTCGCTGAGGCGCTGGGCGCGGTGATGGTCGGCGACTGGCTGCCCGTGCTGAGCGTCGCCGTCGGGGCGGGCGCGGCCGGCCTCGCCGGGCGGCGCCGGGCCCCGGGTGGTGTACTGGCCGTGGGCGGGATGGAGCCGGACCCGCGGGCGGATCTGGCCCCGGAGCATCTCAACGCGGCGTTCCGCGCCGCCGGGCTACTCAAGCCGGGCACGACGCTGGTGCTGTGCGCGCCGATCGTGCGGGACCGGCACGGCCGCGGCTGGGAGACCGTCCTGGACCTGCCCCGCGGGGCGGGGAAGACCGCCGCCCACGCGATCGCCAAGCTCGACGTGCTCGCCGCCGAACTCGGCGTCGACGAGATCCAGCTCATCCTGAGCCGGGTCCGCGCCCACGAAGGCGGCCACGGCCGGCGGCTGTCCCTGTGGGTCGCCGACGACGACCCCTACCTTGGCACCCCGATCCGCTCCCAGCTCATCGACCTCGACCGGTTCGACTTCTGGAAGCCGGTGCCGTTCGGTCGGGACGCCCGCGGGAACCGCATCGACGTCCTGCTGCTGTGGCAGTCCGCGTTCTTCGGTGGGCTTCCCAGACGCGGCAAGACGTTCTCCATGCGGCTCCTCGTCGCCGCCGCCGTCCTGGACCCGTGGTGTCAGCTCTGGCTCGCCGACGGCAAGGGCGGCGCCGACTTCCGCGCCGTCGCCGGCGTCGCCCACCGCTACGTCTCCGGCGCCGACCCGGACGACCTGACCGCCTTCGAGGCGATGCTCGACGAGCTGATCTCGGAGATGTCGCGGCGGTTCGCGTTGCTCGCGAGCCTGCCCGCGTCGGTCTGCCCGCAGGGGAAACTCACCCCGGAGATCATGCGCCGCTACCGGCTGCCGCTGATCCCGCTGGTGATCGACGAGTTGCAGGAGTACTTCGAGGCCGTCGAAGACGAGAAGGACCGTCAGCGGATCATCGGGAAGCTCGCCCGGATCGCGCGGCGCGGCCCGGCCGCGGGAATCATGCCGGTGTACGCGTCGCAGCGGCCGGACGCGAAGAGCGTCCCGACGAAGCTGCGGGAGATCGTCACCTACCGGTACTGCACCCAGGTCACCGACAAGACGTCGTCGGACATGGTGCTCGGGGACGGGAAGGCCCGCGCCGGCGCGGACGCGTCGATCCTTTCCGAGTCGGAGCATCACAAGGGCGTCGGCGTGCTGGTCACCGGCCCGGCGTCGTTCGTCGTGGTGAAGGCCGACCTGCTCGAGAACCCGGACTTCGAGGCCGTGTGCCAGCGCGGCCGGGAGCTACGCCTGGCCGAGGGCACGCTGACCGGGGAAGCCTGCGGCGATCTCGCCTCAGCCGCCGCGAGCGTCCGGTTCGTGATCCCCACGGTGATCGCCGACGTGCTGGAGGCGTTCGGCCGCCGCTCCCGTATGTGGACCGAGGATCTCCTGTCCGCCCTGGTCAACATCGACGAAGACACCTACGGCGAATGGGACGGCACCCGCCTCGCCTCCGAGCTGGAGGACGCCGGCGTCGTGCGGAGCATGAAGCAAGTCAAGATCGACGGGGAGAACCGGGCCGGCTGGCTGCTGCGCGACCTCGAAGGCGCGATCCCACCCGAAGCGCTCGCCGCACGGCCGGTAGACGGGGCCCCGTCTACCCGCGCCGCCAGCGAACCCCCCGCTACCCCGCTCGGCTCCACACCCGCCCCGTAGACGGGGCCCTCTACCCCAGTAGCGGGCCCGGTAGACCCCTCTGACCTGCACGGTAGCGGCAGTAGAGGGGTCCCGGGCCTGCCCTCAACCNCCCCCGCCAGGTCCGACCTGACGGGCTCGCCAAGGGAGACCCGATGCCCCTGCGACGTACCCGGGCCGACCGCCAGATGCCGGCGGCCGGCACGACCCCGCCCGAGCACTGCGCGGCCTGCGGCCACCCCGGCGGCCCGACCCGACCCCTGCGGTTCGACACGGGCAGCTGGGTGCACCACCCCGGCCAGCACGGCCCCCACGGCACCATGCTGATGCCCTCCGAGACCGACGGCGAGTACTGATGGGCCTAATCGACTGGCTCGCCGCCGGCCCGGCGAGGTCCGCGAGACGGAGCTGGGCGCGCGCCGACCGTGACCGGGCCCGCGCCCAGGTACGCGAGGTGACCGAAGGCCGGGGCCTGTCGCCTCGCGGAACGCCGACCCGCGCGCCGATGCCGACCTGTGAGAAGTGCGGCCGGACCGGACGCCCGCTCACCGTCCGCCGCGGCAGAGCCGTCTGCCGCACACGCTGCTGACCCGGAAGGAATCGCACATGGCCAGAAGGAAGATCACCCCGCATCCGGGCAATCAGGTGATCGTGTCGAACGGTGGGCCCTGCACGGTGTGCGGGCAGCACGCGACCACCCACATCGACGGCACGTGGATCCACGAG
Organism: Frankia sp. ACN1ag; assembly: GCF_001414035.1. Taxonomy (NCBI): domain Bacteria; kingdom Bacillati; phylum Actinomycetota; class Actinomycetes; order Frankiales; family Frankiaceae; genus Frankia; species Frankia sp. ACN1ag. Next base: position 177,868 of record NZ_LJPA01000006.1, read on the forward strand.
ACGTGCATCCCCGCCTTCGTGAACTACTGCTCCGGCCAGTAGGAAGCCCCTCCAGCCAGCGCGACCCGACATCTACGGGGCGGCTGCGGCCCCGAGCAGCAGCCGCCCGGCGATGGTCAGCACCAGCGCGCCGCCCTTCGCGCGGGCCAGGGCGCCGGCCCGTACAGCCTGATCGGTCCACTCGTCGAATCTGGGCAGGGTGATGCCCAGCCGGCGGGCGACCGCGTCCGGGTTGATCGGCCGGTCGAGGTGCTCGGCGGCGATCGCGGCCCACGCTTCCCCGTCGCCGAGGCGGGCGGTGCGGACCTGCTCGGCGCGGGCGAGACCGGCCCGGGTCAGCGTCCACCGGTGCCCGTTGGTGAGCGCGAGCAGTTCCGCGGCCGTCCAGGTCGCCAGGCGCAGCGCGAGCCAGGTCCGATCGACCGGGCCGGCGGGCGCGTCGAGCGCGACGGCGATGGTCTGCGTGGTGGCGTTGCCGGTGCTCCGCCACACCCCGGCGACCGCCGCCCACAACTCCCGGCGGCTGATCCGGGCGGGCGGCCGGCAGCCGGCTGGGGTGAGGTCGTCGAGGCCGGCCCGGTAGTAGATCGACAGGCCGTGGCGGGTGCGCTGGGTGGCGAGGACGTCGAAGGCGGCGGTGAGGCCGGCCACGGAGGCGTGGAGGCGATCCGCGGCGCGCTGGGCGGTGAACCCACCCGACGCCCCGGCGGCCTGGTTGTGCGCCCAGAGCAGGACCCGGTGCAGCTCGGCGGGGTCGATGGCGCCGATCGGCCGGACCGGCGCGGGGCTCACGATCCGCTCCGCATGTCGGCGAGTTCGTGGTCGTCGGCGTGGGGCAGCTGGTCCAGCGCGCCGACGCGGACGGCGGCGGCCAGTGCCCGCCACACCGGTGCGGGTAGTTCGACGGTCCACCGGTTCAGGTAGCCGTAGTCGAGTTCGACCCGGCCGTCGTGGAGCCGGACCCGGCCGCCCGACGCCGTGAGCGACGTCCACGCCTCGCCGAGCTGGTCGAGCCGGCCGGCGCGGACCGCGCGGACGACGCCGAACCAGACGACCAGCGGCAGACGAAGGTCACACCGGGTGTGGCCGGTGTGGTGGCGGATGACGACGTCGGCGCCGGAGCGGGCGACGCGGACTGTCGGTGCGTCCGAGGCGACCGGGGTGGTCTGCCAGGACATGTGATCTCCCCCGTACGGTGGGTGCCGGACGGCTGCCGGCGGTCAGGTGGTGGCGGTCTCGGCGTCGCGGACGAGCGTGTCGAGCTCGGCGGCGAGGGTGGTGGGGATCCGGTGAGCGGTGGCCGTGTGGAAGGCCCGCAGGTACGGCACCAGGTCCAAGAACGGCCGCCGTGCCGCCCAGTAGGCGGCCGGGTCGGTGGCGTGCTTGGCGCCGCGCAGCACATACCCCACGCTGACGATCTTGTCGGCGGTGAGTGCGGCGGCGACCAGGTCGGGAAGCCGTTCCAGGCGGCGCAGCGCCATCGCCGGCGCGGTGTCGTAGCTGTCCATGGCGGTGTGCTCGCCGTACATCAGCCACACCATCGTCAGGGTGCGTTGGCCGCACTGGCGGGCGATGGTGCTGTCCACCATGTCGCTGCCGCGGTAGTCGAGCACGTCGTGCAGGAGAATCGCCGCGGTCAGCTCGGGTGGGACGGCGGGCAGGTGCCGGCCGAGGGTGAGTGCGACCCGGACCGCGTGGCCGAGCGCCGGCGCGCCGTCGATGATCTGTCCGGCGCACCAGTCGCGGGCGATGCCGAGCGCGTGCTCGATGACCGGCGCCCGTGGCCGGGTGAGTACGGACCTGCGGGTGGGGTGTGGCGATGATGGGCGGGTGGGGTTCGGCGAGGTCATGGATCATCCCTGGGATGAGGATGCGCTGTGCGCGGTCTGCCCGGGTCAGGTCCACGACCCGGGCCGGTTCGACGTGGTCGACGGCCCGCAGCCCGGCTGCCGGTACGACGCGGCCACCGGGTATCGGCGGGAGGCGGCGAGCGGGGTGCCGGTGTGCATCCACCCGGACCGGATCGGGGTGCGGCCCGGCCGGTACGCCACCGCGGGTGAGCGGTGGCCCGCGCCGACGTCGCCGGCCGCAGCGGCGGGGCCGATGCCGACCGACGCTGGCGCGCTGGCCGGGTGGATGACGGCGCTGGTCCGCCACGCCGGCCCGGCCCGGGTGGATGCGGTGCTCGGTGACGCCGAGCGGGAGGCGGCCCGCAGCTTCCCCGCCGTCGTGGTGGTCGAGGCACTGCGGGCCGCGCTCGGCGCTCTCTAACGGCCGAACGTGAAGAAGTGCGACCGGCCGCCGGCCTGGATCCCGATCGACTCGTAGTGCTCGAACAGGATGTCGAGACGCCGCTTCGTCTCGGCCTTGCCGAGCCAGTAGCGGCGCGGCAGCTCACCCCAGCCGGCGGCCCGGTACACCTCGTCGGTGTAACCGTTCTCGTCGTAGACGAACCGCTCGTTGTCCGTCGAGTGGATGAACGTCAGCGAAAGATCGACCTGGACCCGGGACAGGATCGTGAACTGCGCGGTCAGCGCGTGGACCATCTCGTCGACCGGCGCGGACACGTCGAGCTCGGCGGCCCGCTCATCTTGGGTGAGCTCGAACACGGCGGCCTTCATCGCCATCGTGCGCAGCGCCTCGACGAACAGGTGCGGCCCATCGGCGTCGAGGTCCCACTCGGCGATCAGCGGATAGCCGGTGAACGTCGCCCAGCACGTCGGGTACTGCAGGGTGCTCGCCCGCAGCCGACCGAACTCCGGGTGCGCCTCGATCCCGTCGAGGATCACCGCGGCACGCTCGCCGGCAGTGTGCGGNCTCGGCAGGTCGACGAGTGCCACGGCGCCCTGAGGCGGAGCCGGGGCGGTCGTGGCCGTGTTCTCGTGGTTCATGGCCGGGTCTCCTTTTCGATGGTGTGGGTTGAGGCTCCCCACCCGCGGCGTGTGGACACGACGAGGGCGCCGCGGGTGGGGGCTTCGCACGCAGGGCGATGACCGGTCCATATGGGGAAGTGGCCGGACTGTTTCCCGCCGTGCACGACCCATGACACAGCGGGTGACGTGGCGCCGGAACGGTGAGATCGTTCGCCCTGGGGGTGGGAGATGATGTCCCNCCCGACGCCCGCCGACGGCTGAGGGGAACCGCCGTGGATGCTGACGACGTCGAGGGCCTGAAGCAGCAGCTCGCGGCCCGGTTCCGACAGCTTCAGCACCAGCACGGTCTGTCCGGTGTCCAACTGGAAGCACGCACCCGCTACGACCGCAAGAACGCCTCCGCAATCCGGAACAACGGCCGGCTCCCGGCCCGGCATGTTCTCCAGGCCTATGACGACGTGTTCGGCACCGGCGGAGAGCTGACCGGGCTGGGTGATCGGATCCGCGCGGCGGACCAGGCGCTGCGACTCGGTGAACTACGAGCCCGCGCGGAGGCAGGCGGCGGCCAGGACCAGGACGGTCCGGCCCGAGAGGCCGAGGAGGAGACGACCACGGACCGACGAGAGTTCGTCCAGGCCGGCGCGTTGACGGTCGCCGCGGGGATCGCCGCCGAGGTGTCCCGGCGGGTCGCCTCCGCCGACCCGGATCCGCTGACCCTCGACGAGCTCGACGAACGGCTCGACGACATCGGCAGCAGATACACCACGATGCCGCACGCGACCCTGACCCCGCTGGTCCTCGGCGGGTGGCGGGACGCCGAACGGCTCCTCGACAGCCGGCTGTCAGCGCGGGTCCGTACCCGGGTGACGGTGATGGCGGGCCTGTTCTCGTTCACCGCCGGCCGGCTCGCCTTCAACCTCGGCGACGACGCGGCCGCCCGCCGCTTCGCCTCCCTCGCCGAGCTCTACGCCCGCGACGTCGACGACCCGCTCCTCAGCGGCTCGGTGGCAACGTTGAAGACGTCGATCGCCTACTACACCGGCCGGCACACCGCCGCCGCGGACATCGCCGGCCAGGCCCGCGCCGGTGCCCACCCCTACCTGCGCGCTCGGCTCGCCGCCTACGAAGCGCGGGCCCGCGCCGCCGCCGGCCAGCACGACCAGGCCCGCCAAGCCCTGCGCGACATGCAGGACGCCGTCTGGCTCGGCGAGCCGATGGTCGGCACCGAACCGTTCGGCGAAGAAATGATCCACTGCTTTCTGGCCGTCGTCTCCGGCCGGCTCGGAGATGGCGAACTCGCCGAACCGCACGCCCGGCGGTCGCTGGCGATCCTGCAGGCGACCGGCGGCGGGTACGAGGACATCGGCGGCACCTTCAACGCGCTCGCGCAGGCGTTCCTACGCCGCCACCGGCCGGATCCGGAACAGGCGGCCGACGCGGCGTCGCACGCCCTCGCCGCTCTGGAAGGCAGACCGACCAGGACCGTGATTNAGCGAACCGGCCAGCTCTGGCAGGAACTCGGCGCACGCTGGGAAGGCCAACGGGCCGTCGTCGAACTCGGCGAACGACTCCAGGTGCACCGACAGGCACTACCGGCAGGGAGCGGCGGATGACCCTCGACTACAGCACCCCCGACGACCAGGGTGTTCCCACCGTGCTCACGCCTCGATTGGTGCTGCGCGGCTGGCGAGCCGAGGACGTGCCCGCCTACCTGGAGATCGTCTCCGAGGAAGGGATGGCCGCGCACACCCCGCAGCCGAGCACCGAGGCCGCGGCATGGTCGCAGACCGCCTTCCAGATCGGACACTGGGCGCTGCGCGGCTACGGTATGTGGGCCGTCGAGGACCGGGCCACCGGGCAACTTCTCGGCCGCGCGGGCCTCTACGAGGCGCTCGGCTGGCCCGGCTGCGAGGTCGCCTGGACGATCCGCCGCGACCGGTGGAACCAGGGGCTCGCGACCGAGGCGGGCCGCGCCGCGCTCGAGTTCGCTTGCGACGTCATCAAACGAGACGACCTGATCTCCATCATGACCGCGGACAACATCGGGTCGATCAGAGTCGCCACGAAGCTCGGTCTCGCGTTCGATCGAGCCGAGACGATCCAAGGCGGCGAATACTCCATCTACACGATCACCCGCGCCGAGTGGGCGGCACGACCCGCGTCGGCCGCCGGGGGCTGACGTCTACGCGGCATCCTCGGTCGGGCGCTCAGCCTCACGCAGATAGGCCGCAGCCCGCTCCGGTAGACCATGACACCACTGCACATACTCGCGGAACGCACGCGCTTTCCGGGTTTCCTCACTGTCATAGCTCCGGCCCGGATCCCGCGGTGTTCCCATAACCTCGACCTCGTAGAACCGTTCCGCTGTCCGCGCCGCCTCGTAGTAGATGCCCGGTGCGGTCCACAGTGGGCCGACGATCCGCGCCCGTTCGGCGACCGTCTCCCCTACGATCAGTGGGTGCTTGAAGCCGGTGGTGATCCGGCCGATCAGCTCGATGCGGCCGACACAGTTCAGCGCGAGCGGGAGGCCCGCGGCGAGTAGTGCGGGGGCGCTGCGGGCCATGTCCGCGCACAGGGCTTCGAGGTCGTCGACGGAGTAGAACCCGCAGCCGCATCCGGTCGTAGGCGGATTTTCACAGCCCTTATCGCATTTCGGCCGGTTCTCGTGCGGCTGCCACCGGTACGGCGGAAGCCGGTTAACACCGGGCATCGAGTAGAGATAGCCGTATGGCTCCTTGACTGGGAAGGAACGCAAGTGTGGTCCGTTGATCGTGAAGAACCGCCAGCCGAGTGTAGGCATGATTCCCGTCTCCTGACACGCCGAAATAGAGCGGCGTGCTCGACGGCGGATTCGCCTGCCCGCGGCCTGACGGAAGCTACGCTCCCGGAGCCATGCTGATCGTACCGTCCACGGACTTTCCGGATGCTTTGGCGCGCCGCAGGTGCGACGGGATATACGTACATCCCCAGTTCCGCGCCCGGACCGGAGTGGATGATCGGAGCATCGGTGCGACCCTGGCCACTGCCCGGGTTGAGTTCGTCGCCACGGTGGCCGCGGGCGGCGCCGAGGAGGCCGAGGCCCGGCTACGGTCGGCGGCGGTGGGGGCGATCGCTGCGGCAGGGGAGGATCTGACCGGCTGGCAGACAGCCGGCTGACCGGCGTCGCCCATCCGACAGGCCACCCGATCAGCATGATGACGGCACGATAAGGTGCATCCCTCACGGAACGGAACACGGGGGGAACACCATGCACAAATCGATCATCCCTGCGCTGACTCTGGCCGCAGTCGCCGCACTCGCAGGCTGTAACGGCAGCTCAGGGGGCGGCTCAACGCCCAGCAGCAGCGGTGCGGCAGGCAGCAGCACGGCATCCGCGGCGGCGGTACAGCAGGCCCCGGCGACCACCGCCGCACCTGCGGCGCTGCTACAGAAGACGGGCACCGGGATCAACACGACCGAGCAGTTCACCACCAAGGGTCCGTGGACGTTGGACTGGTCGTACGACTGCTCCAAGTTCGGCACCGATGGGAACTTCATCGTCACCGTCGAGAAGGACAGCGGGGACAAGCTGACGACCGACGCGGGAGTGAACCAGCTCGGGCCGAAGGGGACCGGAACCGAGCATTTCTACGACAAGGCGACATTCCACCTGTCAGTCAACTCGGAGTGTGCGTGGACGGTCGCCGTCAAGGGGTGACAGATAGCGGGGTGTGCCGCCGCCCTGCCCGGGGTTGGGTGGGGCGGCGGTCGGCGTTCGGGGGTGTGTTGCGGGGCGCGCCACCTCAAGGGGTCCGAACTAGACCGGACCCCGCCGCGGCAGAGAGTCGAGGTCTTCGGCCTTCGGCTCCAGGACCTCGACCCGCGCCTCAGCTTCGACCCGCGCCGAGGACTCCAGCGCGAGCCGGGCTGCGAGCGTCCGCTCCCTCTGGAGCGCGGCCACGTACCGCTCGGCGACCTCCAGCTCATCGAGCGGCTTCGCCACCACCGCTGGCCGGGTCTCTGCCTCCCGGGTCTTCACCGCGAAGTACGTCTGCGCTGCGGCGATCTCCCGTTTGCGGGGGTCGCCGTTCATTGCGACCAGATAGGCGCCGTACCTGCTCAGGTGGACGTCGGGGATGGACCGGCGCTGGCCGCGAGCATTCGTAGCGATCTTATGGGCGCCCATAAGATCACGATCCGGATCGCCTCCGGCGTTCGCGCACGACACCCGGGCCCGCTCGATCGCGCTCAGGAGATCCTGCCACTTAGAGTACCCGAGCAGTCGCATCAGGTCCCGTCCGGACCAGTGCTCCCGCCCGTGCTCGTCGACCTGCCGTAGCGCGTCGAACGGGCTCCCCACCGTAGAGACGATCTCGCTCGGGCGGCAAAGCGATCCGGTGGGCTGCTCATGACTCGGCTGCCGCCGCCTCAGCGTGGCGTGAACGTAGAACGGACTGGATTGTCGAGGCATGCCAGACGACCCCGCCGCGGGCGGTGGGCACTCCCTCCTCGGTCAACGCACGGGCGATGGCGGTCAGGCCCATGCCTGCGGCGTAGTCGTCGCCGATCCGGCGCACCACGTCCGGCGGGAGCGCAGGCCGGCGGCCGAGGCGAACACCGGCCTTGCGCTTCTCGGTGAGCGCATCCCGGGTTCGCGCGCCGATCATCCGCCGTTCGTACTGAGCGATCTGGGCGACGATCCCGGCGAACATCTCACCGGCCGGGGTGGTGAGGTCGGCGCCGATGTCGAGGACGGTCAACTTCCACTGTTGCCGGTCGGCTCGCTGCAGGAGGGTCGCGAAGTCGAGGGTGGAGCGGCTGACGCGGTCGACCTTCGCGGCGACGAGGACGTCAACCTGGTGCCGGTCGAGCATGTCGAGTGCTCGGGTCATCCCTGGCCGGTCGAGGGTCTTGCCGGAGGCGACGTCTTCGATGACCTCGACGAGGGTCCAGCCGCGTCGGGTGCATTCGGCTTCGATGACGGCCCGCTGTGCGGCGAGTCCGGCGCCGCTGTCCCCTTGCTCCGACGTGCTTACCCTTGTGTAGCCGAGCGCTCGCACTGTGCCAGTGTCAATGGGGACCATAGATCCATCTTACAGAAAACGTCCGTTTTCCGTATCAGAGTGGGGCTACGCAGGGTGAACCACGCCAAAGTCAGACCCCGCCGTCACCCTCGGCGCCGACAGAATGACAAAAAGCCTCCAAAGCGGTGGCGCTGCCATACAGCCGCTCGGCGAGACCCGCAGGGGCGCTCAACGTCCCGGCATCGACCAGAGCGAGGAACCGGCGCAGGATCGCGGCGGCCTCGACGACACCATCGGCAGCGGTTGGGCCGGCAACCGAGCCGACCTGGCCGCAGGCTCGGCACCGGCCGATCTCGCTCGTCGGGCAACCCACCAAGACCATTACCTCCACGTGATCTTCTCCTTGCTTTGGCTGCCGGGTGACATCCCGTTCTGCCACCCGGCGACCGAAGGTGGTGTGGTCAGCGACCGGTCCCCCGTCGGGTCTGCGCCCGAGCCGGCGGCTTCAGGGACGCACGCCGGGTTGCGGTTGTCTTCGCCGCAGTCGGGGCCGGCGCCGCCGCGGTGACGGCATCGAGCCGGGCGCGGAGCGCGTCCCGGCGGGCCTGCCGCACGGTGTCGATCCGGTCGTTCACTGCGTCGCGGCGAGCACGGAGTTGGGCGGCGCGAACCCTGCGGACCTGGCTGGCAAGGTCGTCGACGCGGGCGGCGGTGGCCCGCTGGGCACGGCCCGGGTCAGTAGCCTCTTCGAGGGCCTGCGCGAGCCGGCTGACCTCGTCGGTCAGCGACGGCGGCGGGGCGGAGGGCTTGGTGGGGCGGCGGGGCGAGTTGTTCTGGGGCACGATGCACTCCTGTTCGAGGTGGTTGCTGGGATCAACGTTCCGGCGGTTGATCACAGTCCTGACGTGCGCAGAAATCAGTACTGGCCGGAGGCTTCGATGCGAGAGGCGATGTCCCGCAGGCGTGCGGCGACCACCGCAGGGTCACCGCCGGGTTCGACTACGACCCGAACTTCGGGTTCCCGCCGCGGCGGGCCGGCGACGGCCAGCCCGGTCAGCGGGATGCGGACGCCAGAGACGAGGACTGCTCCGTCGTCGCCAATCTGGGGGCCTGCGGCGGACTGGCTGCCGACGACGTCCGCGGCAATCTCGGCGAGGATGATCGTCCGGGCGCGGAGCACCGTGGACAGTTCGGCACCGGCGGCCAAGGCCAGCGGCTCGGCATGCTCATGGTCAAGGCTGATGAGCTGCTCGGCGAAGGTGACCGTCTCCTGCCACCAGCGGCCGATGCTGTTCAGGGCTTCGGCGGCGGCGGGGCCGCGGCTGCGGGTGCCGTCGTTGTAGTTCGTGATCTCCAGGTTGGGGGCGCCGGGCCGGAGCAGGGTTTCGCGGTGGTGGGCGGTGCGGGCCCGGTGGTCGTCGACCAGCCGGACGGCTTGGTCGCGGAGCTGCGGGGGCAGGCCGTCGAGGTGAGGGTCGGCGGCGGATGTGGTGCTCGCGGTGACCATGGGGGGTTCCTCTCGGAAGGGGGCAGAGGGCTCGCGGTGGCGGCGGAACATCATCCGGCCGCGGTGATGTCGTTCTTGACGGCGATGTCGGGCCCGTCGTAGTTGGACCATGGCCCGTCCGTGAGCGTGGGCCGGTGCTCGGCGATCCACGCCTCGACGTCGTCGACAGCCCACGCACGCCCACCGGACAGGCTGCCGACCGGCGGCGGAAAGTCGGGGCGGTGGGAGAGCTGCCGGGCCCGTTCGCGGCTGACACCGAGACGGCAGCCAATCGGGCCGACAGTCCACACGAGGCCCCGGTCACAGACCGGCAGGCCGTTTACTCGGTGGACCGCCGGGCGCGGCTGGTGGCGTGTCCCGTCGAGAGTGGGTAGGTACGGCCGGCCGGCCGGGCATGCCCGGGTGCCGCGCTGGGGCGGATACGGGCCATCGGGGAGGCCGTGATGGCGCGGCAACGTCCAATCCATGATCCACCAATAGCGTCTCCAGGCCGTGGTCACGGACAGGCCGCACGCTCGGGCGGCACCGCGGATCGATGAGCCCGCCGAGACGAGCCGAGCGACAGCCAGGCCCTCGGCGATCTTGACGTCGGGTGGAGTCTGCCGGAGAAGGTGCGGGATCGGTCCGGCGCGGCGGCGGTCAGGCATCGCGGGATGTTTCACCTTCATCGTTTGCTTGGGATGCCAAGTTCGGGTCGTCCTGCTCGGGCATCGAGGGGAGCAGTCGGAGCCTGGAGGCCAAGCGGGCAGCCTCAGCCATGTCGCGGATCTTGTCTGCAACCTTGACCGCAGCGTCCGCGTCGTCGTTGAGGTAGGCGTATCCGCCTCGGTCGGCGATCGACACCCACGGGCGGCCTGCGCGCAGGGAGGCGGTGATGAAGAGCTCGATGTCGTCGTCGAGCTCGTCGACGTCGATGACGATGTTGCTCGGCCTGCGGGCATCGGGGCCGATCAGGCGCAAGGCTCCCTCGTCGATGGCGCGGTCCCGGGCGACCCGCCGGATCTGTGACAGTGCCATCGCGGCCAGGCTGAGTGTCTGGCCGTCGCTTATGCCGGCGATGGTGTCCAGCGCCTCGGCGACCGCTGCGAGGTCGGGTGAGAGGGCGCGGAGACAGCTCGTGCAGATCGGGCGGGCCGCGTCGATGTCACCGGCCGGGTGGCGGACCGGGGCAATACGCGCCCGGAACGGGGTGTGGCACTCCGCGCAGTCATGCACGGCGGTATCGAGGTGAACGTCGAAGAAGAAGGACGGGATGTCCTGAGCTGTCGTCACGGGGTTCCTTCCGGGGTAGGCGGTCTCGACGGTGTGGGCGACCTCGGTGCCGGTGTGGGTCCGGCAGTTGGGCCGACGCTGGACGCGGATGGCGGACGGGTCGATCGGATCGGGTTCGCCGGCAACCTGGCAGTTCGAGCAGCGCCACGCGCTCGGAGAGAGGAGGCCGACCCACGGAGCGACCGCCCGGATCGCGGCTTCGCTCCCGGGGCCGGTCGACGTCGCGGCGGGGGCCGCGGTCATGCGGCGGCGTCCAACGACGGCTGGATCGGGATGTCGCGGGTGGCACGGGCGGCGGCGAGGACGAGCCGGTGCCGGTCGCTGGGTGGGAGACGAGCCAGGCATCCGGGGCCGACGAGCAGCGCCCGGGATGTGGCGGCACGAAGAGGGCGGAGGCAGCAACGGCAGCGGGGCCGACCGTCGGCGATGCGGGGGGCTGTGGCCGAGGTCTGGGCGGTCATGACGCCTCCCGGCAGGTTGGGCAGCGGGGCTCCCCAATATCGGGTCGGAGTGTTTGGTGACCACACCCGATGCAGCGATCCCAGCGACCGACATACGGCGTGTGGCCAGAGATTGGATGCAAGACAGCGTCACTAGCGTCACCAGCGTCACGACCATGGTGTTCCCGCAGGTCAGAGGCTTGTCGGGTCGATGACGCTGAGGTTGGTCCAGCGTCATCATCAGCGTCATGCCTCGGGAGGGCTGTGACGCTACCGGACGCGAGCGGATGGCTAGCGTCATGGTTTGCGTCATCGTGTTTCCGCAGGTCAGATGTGGTGCGTGACGCTGATGACGCTGATGACGCTGGCTCGCGCCCCTTCTCGGGAGCTACACCGAGCACGAACTTCCGGCCCCTGCTCGTCCTCTGCGTCTCGGCGACGGTGATCCCGCTGGCGCGCAGCAGGGGGGCGATGCGGCGCAGATGGCCGCTGGCCCGGGTGGCGTCCTTCGGCCACGACTTAATCGGCTTGTCGGTGACGACCTTGGTCAGCAGGTCGGTCGCCGAGCCGGTCCAGTTCTTCCGCTCGGTTCGGTCGTGATATCGCACGAACGCTGAGACCGCCATCCCGAACGGGTCGCCGGTGAGCGCCTCGGTGGACACCGCGTTGGCCGCGTTCAGGTAGTCGTTCAGCGTCGTCCACTTCTCAGCGGACATGACCTTGTCGACAGCGGCGAGGATCCGGGCGAAGTCGGCCATCCGTGGCAGCGGCCCTGTTTCGAGCGTCGGCAGCGTGTCCAGCACCTGCGCAAGCAGGTCCAGCAGCGCGGCGAAGATCAGCGGTCGGGCGTCCTCGTAGGCGGCGTTCAGATCGGCCTCAGTACGTCGCTGGTCAGCCGGGACGGNTTCCAGGTCGACCAGGAGCAGCCGTTCGGCAAGGTCGCCGGCGAATGCCCCGGCGTCGATCGACGTCAGCACGATTACCCGGCGGAACGACAGCACGGTGACGTCGTCGTCGGTGTATAGAGCCCGGTCGACGATCCCGTCACCGGTCACCGCCTTACACAGCGTGTCCGACAGCCACGGAGCGATCGCGGAGATGTTGTCCAGGCAAACCGCCCACGACGCCGACGCTGTTACCGCCCACTGCTTCACGTCGCGGGGTGCTGAGCGCAGCGGCGCCGGCGAGGGGTCGACAAGGCCGACTGTCACCCGGGCCGCCGACGATTTGCCGGTGCCCTGCTCGCCCCGGAACGCCAGAACCGGATGCGGAATATCGGGGATCCAGGAGGCAATGATCCACGCCACGAGCAGCCGGAACGGTCCGTCGGCCATATTCAGCAGCTTGCGCAGCAGCTTTAGCCCGCCCGCGCCGTCTACCCGGGCCGGAGCGGGCATGGGGGAGGTGAGGTTGGTCCGCCGAAACAGCACCGGCGAACGGCCTTCGAGGCGCCATCCTCCTGGATCGACCACGATGCATCGGCCGTCTGGAGTGCCCAGGTCAATCACGATGCTCTCGCCGTGGCGGCCGAGTCGCAGATGCACCGGCCGTGGTTCGACGTCGGCAGCCCGGCCCTCCAGCACGGTCATCGTGTCCGCGAGAGCCGACTGTGACGGAACGACGCCGTCGGTTATGTCGACGTAGATCTTGGCGAGGGTGGCACGTAGGCCGGCACGTGCGCCGCGGAGCGGCAGGGCGATGTTCGGCCCGTCCTTGCGGACAGCGAATGGACGGGCGTCCTCCGACAAGAACAGCTCGAACCGCTCGCGGGCAAGCGTGGTGAGCTGCGATGCCTGCGACGGGCCCTTCTCCGATTTCCGTCCGGCGACCTCGACGGCCTGGTCGATTTCGTCGTCAGTGGCCAACGGGTGCCGTCCTCTCCTGGGAACGGAGTCCGCGGACGGCCGCGCGGGCGGCGGTGTCGAGCGGTAGGCCGCGGTCGACTGCGGCGCGGATGAGCTGGCGGATGAGGATGTTCCTGTCGGCTTCGGTGGCGATCTGGCGGGCTGCCCAGACGAGCCGGCCGCCCGTCCTCTCCGCCGGGCCGCCGTCGGCTACGAACCGGGCGAGCCCGGCGACATTAGGGCCGGCGGCCGCCAGCAGCGAAGCGATGGTGTGCCATGCAGCGCGGACGTCCCCGCCGTGGTGCAAGCCCGCGTACACGTCGAGCTTTGTCGACGTGCCGACCGGGAGTTCCGACCCGGACGTGAAGACGTGCAACACCGGCGGGTCGTCGTGGCTGACGGCGCTGGTGCCGCTCGTCTTCCCTGGTCGGGTCCAGTGCCGCTCGCCGTGGCAGTTATCCCGGGAACAGGTCCAGCCGGCGGGTTCCAGCAAGGTCGCCCAGTCGGTCTCCGCCGACCAGCGGGCGGTGACCTCCGCGGCATCGGCGCCGCCGGACGCGGGCCGGACGAAGGCCGTCGACCGCTCCGGTTCCGGTTCCTGAGCGGGAATGAGCGAGGCCAACTCATCGAGGCTATGCCTCGGTCCGGATGCAACGATCTCAACGACGGGCCGGCCGGGGTACTTGTAGTTGATCGTCCCGGGGAGTCGCAGCACCCGGGCAAGGTCGCCGGTCTGGTCGACGTGCCACCCGAGGCCGTGGGCCCGGCCACGGACCAGATCGGACCACCCGCGGACGATCCGCTTCGCGTCGACGAGGTCGACGGCAGCGTGCCGGTTGAAGATCCACCAGGCGTGAACTCCCCCGCCGGTGGCGACGAGGTAGGTGGGATCGGGCAAGCCGGCGAGGATGCCCACCGCGGCCTCCTGCGACGGGGGCAGCGGGAGCCCGGTGTCGGTGGTGGCGGCGTGCCCGTCCCCCTCGACGTCGACGTCGACAGCGAGAGCAGACAGCCCGGCCGTGTCAGCGGCGCCGCCCCGCCCGCGGGCGGGAATCGCGCCAAGAAGCTGAACGCCTGTGTACTGGTCGGCACCGGCAGCAGCGATCCGGATGCAACGAGCCGCGACATCCTCGACGTCGACATCTGGGCTCGCGAAGCGAGGCACGAACCCGTCCCGCCCGGCGACCCGGTAGGGAACGGCCAAGATGCCAGCTCGGCGGCTGCCGTCTACGTCGGTCGCGAGGGCGACCAAGAGCCGAACGGCATCCCGATGTCGCTGATCGCCGGTCACACGCCCACCCGAGCGATGCGGGCGATCTCGGCGGTGCGGCGGGCGTGCTCGTGCCGTTCCTCGCTTTCCCGGGTGCGGAGCGGGCGGCCGCTCCGGGCGGCGCGGGCCGCGAGCATGCGGCGGATGGCGGCAACAGCGAACACCTCGCTGCCGGAGCCATGGTCACGGATGTGGACATCGGAATACGCAACATCCGGGTCAGGTATACTATTCACGTTGACCTTTGACTGGGGTCGTAGGGTAAGGGCAGAGCCGGCGTCGTGGGGACGCCGGCTTTTGTCATTTCTGGGATTAGGCCGCGTCGGTGCTGGTCGCACGCTCGGCTTGTTGCCGGGCCGCGGCCGCCGTCCGCGCGGCGGCAGCTGCGGCAGCAGCCGGGGCGACCGCGGCAGACCGCTGATCGGGGGTGAGCCGCGCCCAACGCGCGCGCGCCGCACGCGAATTGCGGGTGGATATCTCGCGCTGACAGCGCGGGCAAAGAGATGCCATTTGCGGATTCCTTTCCGCCGGGTTTTTGTTCTGCGCCGGCCGGCCCGTCCGGCATGTTAGCTCGCCGTGCGCCGTATGGTGCGACTAGCGCCGCACGAATATTTATGGAAAGCGTCGTGGGGTCAGGCAGCCGGGTCGTAGATGGCGGGCGCCGTGGCCATGAGAGCGGGCGCGAGCAGCACTCGAAGCTTCGCTGCCTGCGCGCCGGTAAAAGACGGGAAGGTGTCGACTAGCCGGCGGATGTGCGCGGCCACCCCGCCTTCGCCGCCGGCTTCGGCCGGGTCGACGGGGGACGGGGTCATGCCGACGCCCGGCCGGCGCAGTAGGGCGCACGTTCCCGCTCGGCCCGCTCCTGCTCGGCCAGCCAACGGGTGACCTCTGACCTGCGGTAACGCACCCTCCCGCCGACCCGGAAGCTCGGTGGTCCGTAGCGGCGGTGTCGCCACTGACGGGCCGTGCCTTCGGGGATCTTGAGCCAGGCGACGAACTGGGCGGTGGTCAGGAGCTCGTCGTCCTCAGGCGTAGTCCGGGCTGTGCGGGGTAGTCCACTGCGCGACATGTATTGCTCTCCAAAGGGCATGCTGAATAGGCGCGTGAATGCGCGCGGGAGAATATGTAAGGGCTTTCATTTCCCTTTGATTAGCTTGTTCGGCTGGTGGACTCACGTTACATGGCAGTACACACATGCGGGCGGCGTGTCTCGTGGTCTTACTGGCTTCCCCATGGTCCTCAGCCCGCTGACGGTAGCTGTCAGTACAGACCCCAAATCGCATTACCGCTCGGATCGGCTTCGTGCGGCTTCGCGCGGTCTCGTGCCGCCCGCCGGAGCCCGCCGGAGCCCGCCGGAGCCAGCCGGCTGGAGCAGCGGTCGCTCACAGTCAATGTCGGGCGACCCAAGTTGATGCCTTCCGCCCTGGCTATATACATGTATGAGCCATCGGCGGCCGAGGGTCATCCTGAGGTTGACTACAGATTGTGACCATCGATGTGATGGAGGACACGCGACTTGGTGTGTCGTGTTGGTGGCAGCTCGGCTCCAGTAGGGCACGACGCCCGGGCAGGCCAGCCTGGCGGTCCGCAGCGACATGCAATACTTTCCCCGCCGGCTTTCCAGGCGAGAGCGAAAAGCCTTTCGGTGAGGTGGCTCCGGTGACGTCAGGTCTCAGAGCTCAGGACGGGGAAACTGTGTGTTTCGATGAGCGTTAAGAAGCGCCCCGACGGGGCATGGCGCGCGCGGTACTACGACGCGGCCGGCAAGGAGAATTCCAAGCACTTCAAGCGCAAGACCGACGCAGAAGGATGGGAACGCGATCAGCGTGCCGCCGTTGCCCGAGGCGTCCACGTCGACCCGCGCGCCGGTCGGGAGACGGTCCGAGCGTTCGGCGAACGCTGGCGCCTGGCCCAGGTTCAGCACCGGCCACGCACTGCCCGCCAGGTCGAGATCGTGATGCGGGTACACACGTATCCGACGCTCGGCGATCACAGGATGTCGGCGGTCAGCCGGACCGCGGTGCAGGCGCTCGTGACGTCCTGGGCCTCGACTGCGGCGGCCCGGACGGTCGTGATGCGGTTCGCCTTCCTCCGGGCGATGTTCGCCAGCGCCGTCGACGATGGGGTGATCGGCAAGAGCCCGTGCGTCCGCATCAAGCTGCCGGAGATCGTGAAGGAAGCGGTCGTACCCCTCACGGTCGTCCAGGTCCGAGCCATCCACGACACCATCGCCAAGGCATACCGGCCGGCGATCCTCGTCGGGGCCGGATGCGGCTTGCGGATCAGCGAGGTCCTGGGGCTGACCGAGCCAGCGGTCCGGCATCTCGCGCGTGACCTCGACGTGCGGTGGCAGCTCTCTGAAGCGCCACCGTGGGAGCTGCTGCCGCTGAAGACGAAGAACGGCCCCCGGGAGGTGCCGGCATCGGCGTTCGTGCTCGACGCGCTGTCGACGCTGACGGCGGGGGAGATGCTGGGGACCCTGCTCCACCGCGGGGAGACCGCGAAGGGGGAGCCGACCTCTGCGCGGATGGTTCACCTCGCGTTCGCGGATGCCGTCGAGGCGGTGAACGCGGCGGCCGCCGAGCGCAAGCGGGACCGCAAGGCCAGGCGGACGACGTCGTCGGAGCTTCCCGCCGTCCCGGCCGACACGACCTTCCATGATCTCCGTCATCACTATGCGTCGACGCTGATCGATGGCGGGGAGTCCGTGACCGTGGTGGCTGCCCGACTCGGAAACGACCCGGCGGAGACGTTGCGGACGTACTCCCACCTATTCCCGGACTCGGCGGACCGGACGCGCCGGATCGTGGACGCGGCGTGGACGTCTACGGACTTGCAAGATCATGCGGACGGATTGCGGACCGCGGGAGAGCGGCCAGGTCGCTGACCTGGCACAACGCTCGTTGAGCGGTCAACGGCCAGTTCACCGTCGTCATCGACCAGTTCCGCGCGGACCGAACCCAGCCCTGACCAGACCTTTCACTGCTTCCTGGAGCAGGAAATCCGAAGATCTGCATCATCGAGATCGGTGATCTCGCCCAGGATGGCGAAGACGGCCGGTACGAGCTGACCACGCGGAGGCGCCCACCAGGGCCGTTCGTGCCTGCGCGATGTCAGGCTGATCCGAGGATGACCGTGGCCGAGACGGTGCGGAAGACGCCTGACTTTCGTCGGCATGCCTGGGTACACCCTGGTCAGCCCGGCTGCCGGACGGCGGCCGGGGTCAGGGGCACAGCGTTGGAGGTAGGTGGAGGTAACGGACATGCCGTTCGTCAACGTGAAAGTGATCGAAGGCGTATTCACCCCCCAGCAGAAGCAGGAGATGATCGCCAAGTTGACCGAGGTCATGGTCGGCATCGAGGGCGAGGCGANGCGATCAGTGACCCATGTCGTCGTCGAGGAGGTTCGTAGCGGGGACTGGGGCATCGGAGGACGGTGCCTGACCACCGAGGACGTGCAGAAACTCCAGGCCAGCGAGAGCACCTGAGGAGTCGAAGCCGAAGCCGCCGACTACTCGCCGAGGAAATCGGCAGCGCATCCTCCTGCTGACACAACGGGTGGACCTGAAGGTCGATCGAGGCGGTGCGGCCCTGGCTTGCGGCCCGGTCGGTCAACTCGCGCAACAGCCGCGACTTGCCGATGCCGCCGACACCCGTGGCATTGAAGACGCGCGGTCCCGCGCCGATGCGCGTCATGTCCTCGGCGAAAGCCGCCAGTATCGGTTCGCGGTCGACGAAAGGACGCTGCAGAGCCGCCACCCGGCGAAAACGTGGCGCTGGCGCCATGTAAATTTCCGGCCATCACAGACCGCAATGCCACCGAGGACGATGAAAAATCATAGTCGTGGTCGGCATGCCGGTTGATTCCCCTGCTCGACCGGTCCCGATCGCCGCGGGCTCCCCCGTCGTCCGCGCAGCAACGGCCCATCGCCCGGCGGTCGTATGTCCAGGAGTGTGAGCAACACGCAGCGCAACGAATATATCACTCAGATAACGGCGTAGTGGCTCCGTGTGATTACTCTTCGTGGCCAACGGGTGTCGATGACGGCACCCATGGTTCTGAGGAGCGGACATGTTTCGTCGAGGACGGCTGGGGATGGGGGCGGTGGCGCTGGCCGCCGCCGGCATCGTGGCCCTGCCGGCAGCGGCCACCGCGGCCCCCGCATGGGGGACGCCCTCCAGGCAGCACCTAGCCGTCGCGGGGCCTGGCACCGAATGGTCCTGGGGTTACAACGGACTCGGGCAGCTGGGCAACGGCACCACCACGAACAGCGCGGTACCCGTCCGGGTCAGCGGCCTGACCGACGTGGTCGGCGTCGCCGCGGGCAGGTACGCCGGGTACGCGGTGCGCCGGGACGGCACCGCCTGGTCCTGGGGCTATAACGCCTACGGGCAGCTTGGCAACGGCACCATCACGAACAGCAGGGTGCCCGTCCGGATCAGCGGCCTGTCCCGGGTCGTCGCCCTCGCCGGCGGCGCCGCCAACGGGTATGCGCTGCGCCAGGATGGCACCGTCTGGTCCTGGGGCTACAACAACTACGGGCAGCTTGGCAACGGCACGACCACCAACAGCCGGGTGCCCGTCCGGGTTCGCGGCCTGTCCCGGGTCATCGCCATCGCCAGCGGGGGCCTGACCGGGTATGCGCTGCGCCAGGACGGCACCGTCTGGTCCTGGGGCTACAACGACGAGGGGCAGCTCGGCAACGGCACCACCGCCAACAGCCCGATACCCGTCCGGGTCAGTGGCCTCAGCGGGGTNACCGCGATCGCCGGCGGCCGGGAGACCGGGTACGCGCTGCGCCAGGACGGCACCGTCGGGGCCTGGGGCGCGAACGACGAAGGGCAGCTGGGCAACGGCACCACCGTGTCCAGCACGGTACCCGTCGCGATCCGCAACCTCTCGGAGGTGACCGCCATCGCCGCCAGCAGCGAGGGCAACAGCGGGTACGCGCTGCGCGGGGACGGCACCGCCTGGGCCTGGGGCCTCAACAACACCGGGCAGCTTGGCAACGGCACCGACGACACCTCCCTGGTACCCGTCCAGGTCAGCGGCAGCACCGGCCTCGTCGGGGTCACCGCGATCTCCGCGGGCAGCTTCAGCGGGTACGCGCTGCGCGCGGACGGCACCGTGTGGGCGTGGGGCAGCAACTTCTTCGGGCAGCTGGGCCACAGCACCACTCCCCCCTACAGCCTGCTTCCCGTCCAGGTCAGCGGCGTCGCCGGGGCGGAAGCCATCGCTGGTGGTGGCTTCAGCGGGTACACGCTCGTCAACACCTTGATCAGGTGACCGGGCCCGACCGCCAGGTCGATGACGGGCGGGGAACCTGACCCCGCCCGATCCCCGCGGCCCCGGCCCGACATCCTCGTCGACCGGGGCCGCGGCACGTCCCCCAACCGCGGCGTCACCAGCGCCGCGGCGTCACCCCGGCGAGCCGGCCCGGCACGGTGCGCATGGTGTGCGCGCCCGCGGGAAGGTGTCCCCACACGTCGGGCGTTGCGCTGGACGTGCGCCGCGGGGTCGGCCGAGCCGTGACCCCTCGCCGCTCCACACCCCTGGCCCCGCCGAGACCAAGACCCACTGGGAGACTCACGATGATCCCCGCCCACGGCTACACCGCCTTCTTCAGGCCCAGCTCCGAAGGCGGTGACAAGAACATCGTGGGCGGGCTGCCCGCCAGCACGCGTGACGGGGAGAAGCTCGTCTGCCAGGTGCCGGTCGTCGCCTGGGGCAACAACGGCGAGGCCCTGGTTGCGGACATGGCAGACGGTTGTCTACGCAGTGTCCGGGGCGCCGAAGGGTTCATCCGCCTCACCCGGGCCGCGAGCGAGACGGTCGGCCACGGTGAATCCCGGTCGCCTGCCTGATCGCGCTTGCGGCGAGTGGTGATGTGACGAAATCCACGCCGGATCTGGAGCTGGAGTCGAAGTCGGAGCCGGAGCCGGATTTCGGTCGGCATTGGCAGCCAGCGATGCTCGATAAGTTCGGCTGAATGCCTCCGCCGGGCAATCCTGTCGCGCCATAATGACCGGCAGACGGTTCCCTGTCGGCCTGCCCTGTTTCCGTAGGGGCTGGTTCCCGGTCCGACTCGGCTCGCCCCACCTCACCAGCGTCTTCGCTATGTAGGCATGTCAGCCGGGCGGACTCCGCCCCCTCCCTGCACCGAGGCCACCGCATGAGTCAGCTCTGTCCCACCGGCGTGCCCAGACCCGATTTCGGGATCAGCATTCCCCAACGGGTGCATCCCGCGGCCGACCGCATCGGCGAACATCTCCTGGCCTGGGCCGCCGGGTTCGGGCTGGCCGTCGACGATGCCGCACGTGCCCGGTTGGACGCCGCCGGATTCCACCTGGCGGCCGCCCGGATCCTGCCCGATGCCGAGCAGGCCGACGTCGAGCTCTTCGCCCAGTGGGCGGTGTGGCTGTTCCACCTCGATGACGAGCAGGACGAAGGGCCCATGGGCCGCGACGCCGCGATCGTGCGCGAGACCTACGCCTCGATCACCTCGATCACCTCGACGGCCGAAGGGCAGCCCGCGCCCGCCGGCGCCCCCGCGTCGGTGACGGCCCTGGCCGACCTGTGGCCCCGCACCGCCCGGGGAATGTCCGCGCCGTGGCGTCGCCGCATCCGTCAGCACATCCACGACCACCGCGACGCCTTCCTCACCCAGATCGCCCACCGGCAGAACGGCACGGTGGCGACCCCCGAGGAATACCCGACGCTGCGCCGGAACGACAACGCCATGTTCATGTACGACCTGGTGGAAGTCGCCTACCGGACGGAAATCCCCCCGGACCTCGCGGCGACGAAGAGCTGGACCGAGCTGTGTGCCGCGTCGAGTGACATCATCGCGTGGACCAACGACGTGGTATCCCTTCCGCGGGAAGCCGCCCTCGGGGAGACCACCAACTACGTCATCGTTCTCCAGCGCGCCACGGGCTGCGACGAACGCACCGCCCTCGAACAGGTCCACCTGTACATCACCCGACGGCTGCGCGCTCTCGACGACGCCCAACGCGCCTTCCTCGTCGACGCGCAGAGCCTGGCGCCGACGGCGCACTGTGACCGGCTGCATCCAGACCGGCTGGACCGGGTCGTCCGCACCGTCTGCGACATGCCGGGAGCA
The DNA here is from genome assembly GCF_001414035.1 of Frankia sp. ACN1ag. NCBI lineage: Bacteria > Bacillati > Actinomycetota > Actinomycetes > Frankiales > Frankiaceae > Frankia > Frankia sp. ACN1ag. The sequence goes on from NZ_LJPA01000006.1 coordinate 199,200, forward strand.
CACCTGGCCTGGATGTTCACCTCCGGCCGCCACCGGTAGCGGTCTGCGCCCCGCTACCGCCGACACCTCCCCGCGGGCGCAACCGATCGCCCTCGGCCGCCGTGATCCAGAAGGGCGGTCGGGATGGCGTCGCTCGATGCCGGGCGGCCGAGGCCGGGCGGGTCCGGCGCCGGCGGCGAGGAATCGCCGAACGACGTGTCGCCGGGGCCGCATCGCGGCCGAACGCGTCGCACTGGCCCGAACGTGCCGCCCCGAAGCCGTTTTCGGGCTACTACGCGGGGGCCTGCCTGCTGGTGTCGTTGCTGATCCACGTATTGATGGAGGAGACCTCACCAGTCGGGGCTTGAAGATCGGGGCTGACAATGCGTGTGTTGCTGGTCGAGGACGACCACGGCGTCGGCGGCGCGATCAAGGATGTCCTGGATGCGCGCGGCCACCCGGTCGAGTGGGTGACCCGGGGGGCGGACGCCCTGCTCCGTCATCGCAACGCCGACCTGCTGCTCCTTGACCTCGGGCTGCCGGACATCAGCGGGCTGGAGGTGCTGCGTCGCCTGCGCCGGCTCGCCGCGACCCCGGTCCTCGTCCTGACCGCGATGGGCACCCACGAGCGCGACATCGTGCGGGGCCTGCGCCTCGGCGCCGACGATTATCTGATCAAGCCGGTGCGGATGGACGAGCTGCTAGCCCGGATGGAGGCCATCCTGCGCCGCACCGAGCGCGGCGGTGCCACCCCGGTCGGGCGGGTGCAGGTGAACGACATCGCCATCGACCTCGACACCCATCTGGTGACGGTCGCCGGCGAGGAGGTCGTGCTGACGCGGATCGAGTTCGAGATCCTGGCCGTGCTCGCCCGCAAGGCGGGCGCGGCCGTCAGCCGCGAGCAGTTGCTCGACGAGGTGTGGGGCGACGCCTACGTGGCGGTGTCGCGGACGTTCGACGTGCACCTGTCGAAGCTGCGCAAGAAGCTTGGCCGGCCGAGCCCGCTGCACAACATCCGCGGCTTCGGCTACCGGCTGGGCGACTGAGATGCGCCGACGGCTGCTGATCGTCCTCATCGTGGCCGGTCTCGGCGCGCTCGCCGCGTTCGCCGTCCCGCTGCTCTACACCACCTCGGCGGAACGCTCCGACCGGTTCGTCAGCCGGCGCACCGCCGACATCAACCGGTTCGCCGAGCTCGCGCTCACCGGCTCCGACCAGCTCGAACCGGAGATCGATGCGCATGCCGACCTCTATGGCGACGCCGTGGCCGTCGTCGACGCGGCGGGCCGGCCGATCGTCTCGCGCGGCGACCTCGGTGATCTCGGCGGCGGCGGGCAGGTCGCGCAGGCGATCGACGCGGCGCTGCGCAACCAGCGCCAGGCCAGCCTGCCCGATATCCGGCCCTGGTCGTCCGGGCGGGTGCTGTTCGCCCGCCCGGTGGGCAACGGCGTCGAGGTGAGCGGCGCGGTGGTGCTGGTGTCGAGCCGGGGCCGTGCCGCGGCGGACGTCGGGCGGGTATGGGGGCACGTCCTGCTCGGCGTGCTCGCCGTCGCCGCGGTGTTCGCGACGGTGATCCTGCTGATCGTCCGCTGGGTGCTGCGGCCCATCACCCAGCTCGAGCACGGCCTGCGGGCGGTCGGCAAGGGGGTGGTGGCGGCGCACGTGTCGCCGCAGCAGGGGCCGTCGGAGGTACGCACACTGCTCGCCTCGTTCAACCGGATGTCGGACGCGGTCGCCGACTCGGCGCGCCGTCAGCGGGCGCTCATCGACGACACCTCCCACCAGTTGCGCAACCCCCTGATGGCGATGCGGCTGCGGATGGACATGCTGGCCGGCTCGTTGCCGGACGAGGCGCGCGACACCTACGCCTCGATGGTCGCCCAGGCCGGGCGGCTGCAGGTCCTGCTCGATGGCATGCGCGCGCTCGCCGTCGCCGACGCGGCCGCCACCGAGCTCGCCGCCCATCCCGCGACCCCGGCGGCCTGCGACGCGAGCGCGACGGTGCTCGAGCGGATCGACTTCTGGCTGCCCGCCGCCGTCGCCCGGGACGTGACGCTGGTCGATCACGTCCCGGCGGAACCCATCCCGCTGCTGTGCGCCGATACGGACCTGGAGCAGATCGTCGACGTGCTGATCGACAACGCCATCAAGTACGCCCCGGGCAGCACGGTGACCGTGACGGTGACCGCTCGCTGGCCGACGGGGCGGGGCCGGGTGACCGTGGCCGACGACGGCGTCGGCGTGCCACCCGGCGAGCTGCCGCGCCTGACCGAACGGTTCCACCGCGGCAACCACGACCTGTCCGGCTCCGGGCTCGGCCTGGCGATCGCCGAGCGGCTGGTGACCAACAACGGCGGGCGGCTGATCCTGGAGACGGTGACGCCGCACGGGCTGTCCGTCGCCGCCGAACTGCCCGTCGGAGAACGGCCCACGTCCCCGCCGGTCGACTCCGCGCCCACGGGCACGCCGGCGAACGGCGGGCGTGGCTCGGGGTTGCCCGGCCTGTCGCGGTCGGGCGGGACCGACACGATGCCGACGATCTGGCTGCCCAGGTCCCAGCGCCGCCGGGCCCGACGGCGCGACGACCCGGCGAGTGCCACGACGCCCGGAGCCGCCTCGTGACCGTCTCTCGCCGCGCGGTGCTGCTCGGCACCCTGGCGGTCGGGGCCACGGCCGTCACCGTCGCCAGTGCCGGCGGTTGCTCGTCGGACGACCCCACGGTCTCGATCGCGGCCGGGGAGCCCGACGGCTTCTACATCGAGTTCGCGAACCTGCTCCGACCGTTGCTGCACGCCCAGGTGGTTCCGACGCTCGGCAGCGTGCAGAACATCCGCAGCGTCTCGGCCGGCACGGCGGACCTCGGGCTCGCCCTCGCCGATGCCCTCGACGCCGCGCAGAAGGGTCTGCCCGCCTTCGGCCGCCCGGTGCAGCTCTACGCGCTCGGCCGGGTCTACGAGAACTACATGCAGCTCGTCGTGCGCGCCGACAGTCCGGTGCGCGCCGTGGCGGACCTGGCCGGCCGGGCCGTGTCGCTGGGCGCCAACGGCTCCGGCGCCGCGCTGTTCGGCGAGCGCCTGTTCGCCACTGCGGGGGTGATGCTCGGCCAGGCACGCCACCTGTCGCTCAAGGACGCCGTGGGCGCGCTGCGCGAGGACATGATCGACGCCATGCTGTGGTCGGGCGGGGTCCCGACGGAGGTCCTGGCGCAGGCGGACCGGGAGTGGGGCATCCGGCTGCTGGAGCTCGGCGCCTACGTCCCCGAACTGCGCCGCCGCTACGGCCGCTACTACAACGAGGTCGCCCTGCCGGCCGGCACCTACCGGGCGGCGGGCGCCGTGCATACGGTCGGCGTTCCGAACCTGCTGGTCGCCGGGTCGCACTGCCCCGATCAGGTGGTCCGCAACACCGTCCGGGTGCTGGTCGAGCACGCCGGGCAGCTCGTGCCGAAGCAGGCCCGGGGCACCCAGTACCTCGACGTCGGCAACCTCATCAACACCGAGCCGCTGCCGCTGCACCCGGCCGCCGCCGAGACCTACCGGGCGCTGCGGGGATAGCCCGGCCACCCGTCCCAGGAGGCCGCCGCCTCGCTCGTCAGCGGGTCCGGCGGTTGAACAGGACGCTCGAGGCCACGACCGAGACCGCGATGATGCCCAGGCTCCACAGCACCGCGTGCCAGGCGACGGAGCCGACCGGCCTGCCGGTGAGCGCGGCGCGGGTCGTCTCCACCACGGTGTTCACGGGTTGGTCACGGGCGAAGCCCCGCAGCCAGGACGGCATCGTGTCGACCGGGACGAACGCGCTGCTCGGGTAGGCCAGGAAGCTGACGAGGAAGGTGAACCCGTTCGCCGCCTCCGGTGAACCGGCGAGGATCCCGACCGTCGCCGACAGCCAGGACAGCGCCAGCACGAACAGCGCCAGCACGCCCACGGCCACCAGCCAGTCGCCGACACCGGCGGACGGGCGGAAGCCGATGGCGAGGGCCACGGCGACCACCAGCGCGGTGGAGACGAGGTTGCGCACCACGCTCGCCACCACGTGCCCGGAGATCAGTGCGGCGCCGGAGACGTCCATCGACCGGAACCGGTCGATGACGCCGGTGGTCAGGTCGCTGGACACGGTGACGGCGGTGGTCGCCGCCCCGAAGCCGGCGCAGACCAGCAGCACGCCGGGCACGACGTAGTCCACGTAGTCGATGCCGGTCTGCAGCGCCCCGCCGAACAGGTAGACGAACATCAGCATCAGCATGATCGGGAGTGCGAGCGCGGTGATCATGCCGTCGACGCTGCGCACGGTCAACCGCAGGCTGCGGCCGATCATCGTCGCCGCGTCGCCGGCGGCGTCGACGAACGCCGGCCGGGGCGCGGGGCGGACGGCCGCTTTGGGCAGGGCCAGCTCAGACATGAGCGCTCCCCCTCTGGAGGGCGGTCGGGCGGATCTCGGTGGGCGACGGGCGGGTCTCGGCGCGTGCCGGCCGGGCGGTGAGGGTGAGGAAGACGTCGTCCAGGGTGGTGCCGTGCACGTCGAAACGGGCGACGCGATCGCGGCCGGCGTCGATCTCGTCGAGCAGGGCGCGTACGTGGGCCGCCGTGCCGTCGGTGGCGATGCCGAAGGTGCGCCGAGCCGGATCGGCGGTGACGGCGCGCGGGCCGAGTTGGCGCACGACGGCCGCGAACGCCTCGGGCCCGGCGGCCGCCGTCAGCTCCACGTCGAGGCGGTGCCCGCCGACCTGCTCCTTGAGCTGCGCCGCGGATCCCTCGGCGACCACCCGCCCGCCGTCGACGATCGCGATGCGGTCGGCCAGCCGGTCGGCCTCGTCCAGGTACTGCGTGGTGAGGAAGACGGTGACGCCGGCGACGGCGAGCTCGCTGACGATCTCCCACATCGCGGCCCGACTGCGCGGGTCCAGGCCGGTCGTCGGCTCGTCCAGAAAAATGATCTCCGGCTCGCCGACGAGGCTCGCCGCGAGGTCCAGCCGGCGGCGCATCCCGCCGGAGTAGGTCTCGACCCGGCGCCGGCCGGCGGCGGTCAGGTCGAACCGTTCCAGCAGCTCCGCGGCGCGCCGGCGGACCAGGCGGGGCGGCAGGTGCAGCAGCCGGCCCATCATCCGCAGGTTCTGCTCGCCGGTCTGCGCCTCGTCGAGGGCCGCGTACTGGCCGGTCAGGCTGATCCGCCGGCGGACCTCGCGGCGCTGGGTGTCGACGTCGTGGCCGGCGACCCGGACGCGCCCGGCGTCGGCGCGCGTCAGGGTGGCCAGGATCCGCACGGCGGTGGTCTTGCCCGCGCCGTTCGGGCCGAGCAGCGCGAACACGCCGCCGCAGGACACCCGCAGGTCGACGTGGTCGAGCACGGAGGTCGAGCCGTAGGACTTGGCCAGCCCGACAGCCTCGATCGCCAGGTCAGTGGACATCGTGAGGGCTGCTCCTCGTCGCGAAGGTGAACTGCGTATGGCGTACGTTCAATAGCGTAGATGGTACGCAGATCTAGGATGGCGTCAACGGCGGTGCGGCGAAGGGCGGCTGTCGGATCCCTGACGCGGCGCGGAGGTGACGATGGCCAGGAGCCCCGGACCGGGCGGCGGCCCGGCCAGCGTGCCTGCGGACTCGGGTGTCGTGCCCGCGGCCTCGGGTGTCGTGCCCGCGGCCTCCGCCGTGGGCGGCAGGCCGGAAGCGCCCGGCGTCTTCGCTCTTCCGCCGGCCGTCGAGATGCTCTGGGGGATCCGGGAGCGGCCGAGCCGGGGTCCCCGCCGCGGGCTCAGCCTGGAGCGCATCGTGTCCGCCGCGGTCGACGTCGCGCAGGCCGACGGCATCGGCGCGCTGTCGATGAGCCGGGTCGCCGCCGAGCTCGGCGCCGCGACCATGTCGCTCTACCGGTACGTCGCCGCCAAGGACGAGCTGCTGCTGCTGATGGTGGACGCCGCGATGGGCAGCCCGCCCGGCCCGCGCGAGCCCGACGACGGCTGGCGGGCGGGCCTCAGTCGCTGGGCCCAGGGCGCGCGGGCGGCGTACCACCGTCATCCCTGGGCCCTGCGCGTCCCGATCAGCACCCCGCCGCTCGGCCCGAACATGGTCGCCTGGATGGACGACGGCCTGCGCTGCCTGGCGCACACCCCCCTGACCGAGCAGCAGAAACTGTCCTCGGTGCTACTGCTGAGCGGTTTCGTCCGCAACGAGGCGACGCTGTCCGCCGACCTCACGGTGGCGTCCGGCGGGGAGAAGATGATGCCGGGCTACGGCGCGCTGCTCTCGCGGCTCATCGATCCGGCGCTGTTCCCCTCGTTGCAGCGCGCGATCGATTCCGGCTCGCTCGACGATGACGACGACATGGACGGCGAGTTCGACTTCGGGCTCGCCCGCCTGCTCGACGGCATCGCCGTGCTCGTCGACCGCCTCGCCGCCACCTGAAAGCCGCGGCAGATGCGTTCTCGGCGCTGTGGACGACCGCACCACCCGCGCCCTCGGACTACTGCTGATCTCGCCTCCGCCAGGCGAGCTACCTTCCCGGGGCGACCGCGACCTCCGCCCCGGGCGCGTAGGTCGTCACATTCGGCGGAATCGCCTTGAGCTCATCGATCTTGGCGCAGGCCGGGCACTGTGCATAACCCGACTGGCGCTGGCGGTTCGCCTCCGCGTCGGCTTTCGCCTCGGCGACTCGTGCCTGTGCCTCGGCAATCCGTGCAAACGCGGCCTGGGCGCTGTTCACGGCCCCCTGGACGTTCGCCGGCAGGGTTACCCGGGCGAGGGTGAATCGCAGGTTCTCCAGGAACGGGCCACCGAGATTGGCGTTGAGGTCGGTCGCCAGCGACTTGTTGATCGCGTTCTGGACGGCCTGGATGTTGCCGTTGCTCGACGCCGCGTTGAGCGTCGTCGAGGCCCCGGCCTGCTGTTGCGCGCCCATCTGGACCAGCGCGCAGGAGGAGACGAGGTCGGCGCAGGTGAAGTTGTTGATCTGCTCGCGAAGGTCGTTGTCGATGACCGGTCGGATGATGGCGCCGAGGAACGCGGACCAGCCGTCGTCGCCCGACCAGGCGTAGTAGAGCTTCCCACCCTTGCTCGCCAGCGGGAACTTCCGGGTGCCGAACTTGTCATCGAACTGGCGCAGGACATTGTGGTCGAGATTGAGAGTGAAGTAGAACGTTCCCTCGATCCCCATACTCACCCCGTCCTTCGACGGTGTCGTCACGACATCGACCGTGCCCCGGTCGCTCTCACCGACAACGGACGTGATCGTGTAGTAACGCTGCTGTGCCGGATAGTTGTGCGTCGAGGAATACATGCCGGCGTAGGTCAATGACGAGGCGGGATCGATGATCTGGCGGATCCGGTGATTGTCGAACGGGCCACCGTTGCGGACCACCGCGATCTGCCCGCCCGACGTCGACGCGAACGAACCGAGCGCGCTCGCCCCCACGACCAGACCGAAGACCACCGCCAACACGCCGACGACGGCAGCGGCTCCGATCCCGACACGCCTGCCTGATGGCACACCCACTCCCTTGATCGATGCGGCTCGTCGCCAGTATGTCCGGTTTCCGCGGTCGAATCGCGGGACTGTCCGGTTCTCGACCCAGGCGTCGTGCTGGGTCGCGGCGGCGGCCGGCCAGCCGGCTCCAGGGGACCGACACCAGGGGACCGGCACCAGGGGATACGCGAAGTGGTGACGGATCGTCATCCACATCCCGGACGACATCGAGGGTCGTGACGACAGGCGGGCATTTCCGCGGCGCGGCGGAGATCTGGCATTCCCGTTCCAGCCGGGTCTCGATCTCGTCCCGCTCGGTCTTGATCCTTCGTCCCCGGGGAGGTATACGCGCCCCATGATCCCTACGTGGCGCATTCTCCTATAATGCGGGATGTCGGGCGGCGAATCGGCGAAGGACGCCGGTGTGGGGCGACCGGCGATCCCGGACGGGGAGAAGCACATGCCTGGTGACCTGCGGCGGAACCCGGCGACAGGTGATGGGGCCGCGACCGGCGATCAGGCCGGGCCCGGCGGCGCCGACGGCGGGACGATTCTCATCCTCACGCTCGGCTACCTGATGGTCGCCGCGATGCTGGTCGTCGTCGTGACCGACGTGTCCGCCGTCTACCTGGCCCGCCGTTCGGTCGCCTCGGCCGCGGACGGCGCGGCGCTCGCCGCCGCGCAGCGCATCGACGAGAACGCGATCTACACGGCGACGGACGCCTTCCAGGAGCTTCCGCTCGCGGACATCAACGCGACCGTCGAGCAGTACCAGCGGCAGTCCGACCCGAGCGGCCGCACGACCCTCACCTCCAGCCTCGTCGACGCGACGACGGTGGAGGTGGAGGGTTCGCGCCTGGTCGACCTGCCGGTCGTGGGCTACCTCGGGGTCGGGCCGGTCACAGTGCGGGCCGGGGCACAGGCACAGTCGGTGGTCCGCCAGCCCGCTGCACCATGACGCCGGACGGGCCGGGGACGCCGAAGCGCGCCGCCGGCCGCTGCGGGTCCCGGTCGGCCTCCCAGCTTTCGTGCAGCCAGGGGGTGGTGGCGTCGACGAGATCGTCCAGGCCCTGCCCGGTGCGCAGGTCGGCCAGCTCGGAGACGTCGCGCACGAGCCGGGCCAGCCACTGCGCCGGCCGACCGGTGGACAGGGTCACCGCCTGACCGGCGTAGGCGGCGGCCTCGTCCCGGTCGGGGATCTCCCGGGCGAGCGCGGCGCGGGCCTGCGCCATCCGCACCGAGACCACCATGCCGGTCTGGCCGGAGCCGGCGATGAGCGTCTCGGCCCGCTCCAGGTGCGGTGTGGCCTCGTCTGCGGCGCCCACGGTGGTCAGCGCCTCGGCGCAGGCCAGCGCGAGGTCCGCCGGGGAGTAGGTCTCCAGGGCGAAACCGGGGGAGCCGAAGTCGTCGTCGTCGAGGCGTTCCATCGTCTGCCAGGCGCGGGCGACCGCGTCGCGCACCCCGGGGGTGTCGCCGGTGGCCGCGCACGCGCTCGTGACGACCTTGCCGGCGATGAGCGCGCGGGTGGGGCTGAACCCGGCTATCCGCGCGGCCACCCCGGCGATCTGCAGGGCGACCGCCGGGCTGTGCGGGCGGACCATCCGCGCACGCAGGGCCAGTGCCCGTGCGGCGAGCGGCCCGTCGCCGGCGGCGCGGGCGAGGGCGGCGGCGCGGTCCGCCCGGGTGGCGGCGTCGGCGTGCCGGCCGCGGTCGTACGCCACAGCCGCCGCGGCGGTCGTCACGGCGGCGTGCAGGCGCATCCAGTCCAGGGCGGCCCGCCCGCGTAGCCGGTGCTCGCGAGGCACCGTCCTGGTGGTGCGTTCGAGTGGGACGAGGGCGGCGGCCGTCGCGCTGAGATCGGTGGTCTCGTAGGCGTCCACCGCGGCGCTCAGCGCGGCGGCGCAGGCGTCGTGCAACCCGGCGGCGTCCGCGGTGGCGTCGGCTCCCAGGCTCATGGAGCCGACCGCCGCGAGGCCGGTGGCGACCAGTACGGACCGTCGGTTCGAAACTTCGGCCACGATGGCACCCTTCGCGCTCGGGTGGGGGTGATCGCGCCGCCGTCTACCTGCCGGCGAAGCGCGACGGGACGGTGAACCGCCAGGTCTAACTGCGTACCCCGGTTGGTCTGCTGACTGAGCTGGGTTCCCATGGCGGCCTCCCTCGCTTTCCCTGACAAGCGGCCCGGCACTGACTGTTCCGCCTCCTGGCGGCCCGCATTAACCGTGTGTCCGTGTTCGTTGGTCTCCTGACCATGACCTGGTGGCGGCCCGGCGACTGGCGGGACCACGTTGCCCCGCGGGACCACGTTGCCCCGCGGAACCAGATGCCCGGCGCATTCGTCGGCGAAGCGCCGTGGTCAAAGATATCGTTCGGGAACGACAAACGCCCGGGGTCGTGTGCGCTCGGCGATGTGGGACAGATCTCTCCGCGGATTGGCATCGACCAGCGTCCCGGCGGTGGCCCGTCGGGGTGGGTGGTGCGGTTACCGTCAGGATTGTCCGCGGTGCGGGTGTCGGTTGGCCGGATATTCACGAGTCCGCATCCCGTGTTTCAGGATGATGTCGCCACGCCTTTGCATGTTTCATCGATGTGGCTTTTCACGACCGCTGCCCGGTGTCGGCGCGACGGCGGCGGGCGGTGTTGGCCGCGGTCGCCGGCCATCTGCGGCGGTCGGTTGGTTCGTAGACGGACGATCTCCCGCCGCCCCGATCGGCCCCGCGCCGAGGGACGGCCGGCCCGGCCGCCGTGGTCCGCCGCGGTCCGTCGCGGATCGGGTCAAGATCAGTCCTGCCCGTGGTCGGCGGGAGGCGCCGGTAAGGTGAACACCATGGCCGTCGACCTGTCCGAGGAGATCAAGCAGCTCGATGCAACGCTGAGCGGCATCGAGTCCGTTCTCGACGTGGAGGGGCTGCGCCGTCGCGCCGAGGAGCTGGAGCGGCAGGCCGCGGATCCCGACCTGTGGTCCGACCAGGACCGGGCGCAGGTCGTCACCCGGCGCCTGTCGTCGACCCGCGGCGACATCTCCCGCGTGGAGGGGCTGCGCCGCCGGCTCGACGACATCGCCGCCGCCGCGGATCTCGGCGACGACGACCTGCTCGCCGAGGCCGCGGCCGATCTGCCGGCGCTCAGCGGCGACATCTCCGCGCTGGAGGTGCGCACCCTGCTGTCCGGCGAGTTCGACGAGCGGGATGCGATCGTGCAGCTCTCCGCGGGTGCCGGCGGCGTCGACGCCGCCGACTGGACGGCGATGCTGCTGCGGATGTACCTGCGCTGGGCCGAGCGCCACGGCTACCCCACCGAGGTCTTCGATACCTCCGAGGCCGAGGAGGCGGGCCTGAAGTCCGCCACCTTCCAGGTCAAGGCCCCCTATGCCTATGGGACGCTGCGCAGTGAGCACGGGGTGCACCGGCTCGTGCGCATCTCGCCGTTCGACAATCAGAACCGGCGGCAGACCTCCTTCGCCGGCGTCGAGGTGACCCCGGTCGTCGAGCTGTCCGACCACGTCGACATCGACGACAAGGACCTGCGGATCGACATCTTCCGGTCCTCCGGCCCGGGCGGCCAGGGGGTCAACACGACCGACTCGGCGGTCCGTATCACCCACCTGCCCACCGGCATCGTGGTCACCTGCCAGAACGAGCGCAGCCAGCTTCAGAACAAGGCCGCCGCGATGATCGTGCTGCAGGCGAAGCTCCTGGAGCGCCGCCGCGCCGAGGAGGCCGCGGCGAAGCAGCGCATCACCGGCGGCCCCCAGGACGTCTCCTTCGGATCGCAGATCCGCAACTACGTCCTGCATCCCTACCAGCTCGTGAAGGACCTGCGCACCGACACCGAGACCTCGAACACCGGCGGTGTGCTCGACGGTGAGCTCGACGATTTCATCGATGCCGAGATCCGGTGGCGCCGGGCCGTCGAGAACCAGGCGTGAGAATACCCGCCCCAACGGCCGGTGCTGTTCCCGTCTGCTCTCCAGGCCCGCGCGGGTCGGTCGATCGAAAATCTTATCCGCCGCCCCGGCCGGCAACTTTCGCGTTTGTCGGTCATGCCTTCCGGGGGATCGCCCATCCGTGTTCCCCCGATTTACCGGGTGCCTTTGAATGCGACCGTAGCCGCGATGAACACCCGGTGAAATGGCAGTGACCCGTCCGGCGGCCTGATCCGGGCCGTGTAGCGAGTGGGTCGGGACCGTGCAGACCACCCTCGGGTGACGTCTCCGGCGGATCTCCCGATGCCATTGGCACGCCCGGTATGCGCGTGTAGAGTCCCGGGTAGTTCGCGGACCGTTCGATGTTTTAGTTTCGGCCTCCTGGGCTGGTTCGCGCACTACTTCACTCGATGGGATGTTCGCCCGTGTCACCTGTTCGTCCACGATTGCGCACCGTCGTCGCGGAGGGAGTACGGCCTGTGTCCCTGCAGATGAATGCACACAGGTATATGCACGGAAATGTCCAGCTCGATCCGGGCGTGACGGCGATCGTCGCGGGTACGGGAACGAGGTGACCACCCTGGCGACTGCGCTGCCCGGTGCCGCCTCCGGCGTGCTGGACGAGGCGCCCCCGATGCCCCTGCCCGTCCTGATGTACCACAGCGTGGGTGACTCCGTGAGTGCCGACTTCCGGAGCTGGGAGGTCCCGCCGGGCGTGTTCGCCGAGCAGCTCGGCGCGCTCGCGGCCGGCGGCTACCACCTCACCGGGCTCACCGACGCCCTCGCGCACCCGCACCGCCGGCAGGTGGCCATCACCTTCGACGACGGCTTCGAGGATTTCGTGACGACGGCCCTGCCGGCCTTGCAGACGGTCGGCGCCGGCGCCACCCTCTACATCCCGACCGCCTACGCCGGCCGGCGCGCCACCTGGCTGGACGGCTACAGCGAGCGCAATCTCCCGTTGCTGGGCTGGGCCGACCTGGCCGACCTCGCGGGGGAGGGCATCGAACTGGGCTCGCACGGTCATCGCCATCTCGAACTGGACGTGGTGCCCACGGCGCTGGCCCGCTATGACGTGACTGCCAGCCGGCGCATGATCGAGGAGAAGACCGGACGCAGCCCGGACAGTTTCTCCTATCCATTCGGATACCACTGCGCGTCGGTTCGGCACGTGGTCGCGGCGGCCGGATTCGATTCGGCCTGCGAGGTCGGTTACCGACTGCATCAGCCGACCCAGTCCCGTTTCGGCATCAGTCGGCTGGTGGTGGACCGGGCGGCCGGGGCGGCCGACATCCTGCGCCTGGTTTCCCTCGGGCACCGCGACGCGTTCACGAGTGCCCGCCGCGGGTTGCGGTCCGGCTGGCGGGCCTATCGCGCGGCGCGCTGGCGGCTCGGCCGGGGCGGCTGACCGCCGATCCGGCAACGGAGCGGCGGAAACGTGCCCAGGCGGAGGCGCACGTCGTTTTCCGATGACGTCGTTTTCCGATGACGTCGTCCGACCGCCTCCGGTGAACGGCGAAAAGCCCACTCAGGCGATCGCTAGCCGGTAGCCCCGCTTGATGACGGTCTCCACCGCGCGGCCGGCCGGGCCGAGCGCCGTGCGCAGGCGGGCGACGGTCATCTCCACCGCGTGTTCGTCCGTCAGCCCCGCGGTGCCCGTGCGGCGCAGCAGCTCCGCGCGGGAGAGCACCCGACCGGGACGCTCGGCGAGCGCGTCGAGTACCGCTGCCGTCTTCGGTGCCAGCATCACCGGCTCCCCGTTGACGATCACCGCCGTGCCCTGCACCCGCAGCACGTGTCCGGCAGCCTCGACGGTGCGCACCCGCCGACGCGGCAGCTCGTCGGCCAGCGTGCGCACGAGCGCTCCCAGGCGGTAACGCTCCGGCGTCACGACGGGGATCCCCAGCCGGACGAGCGGCGCGGCACACACCGGTCCCACGCAGGCGGCCAGCACGTCGGCGCGCAGCGCGGCCAGCGTCTCGTCGAGGCGGCCGGCCTCCCGTGCGGTCCCCAACAGGCTCAGCACGGCCGGCGCGCTGGTGAAGGTCACCGCGGACACGCCGCCGGTGACGATCAGCTCCACCATCCGCCGGACCGGGCGCAGGTCCTCGGGTGGCTCCCACCGGTACACCGGGATCTCGACCACCTCCGCTCCGGCAGCGCGCAGCCCCTCGACCATGTCCGGCAGCGGCTCGCCGTGTAGCTGCACGGCGATGCGCAGGCCGGTGAGGTTGGTGGCGAGGAGATGGGTCATGAGCTCCGCGCCCGACTCCGACCGGGGCGACCAGCACTCGGTCAGCCCCGCCGCCCGGACCGCGCCGGTCACCTTGGGCCCGCGGGTGAACAGCCGGGCCTGTGCCAGCCGATCGCGCAGACCGTCGCCGAGGCCCCAGCCTTCGGCGGCCTCCAGCCAGCCGCGAAAGCCGATCGCCGTCGTGGCGATCACCGCGTCGAGGCGCCCGGCGAGGCAGGCCCGGGTGGCGGCGAGCAGTTGTCCGTCGTCCGCCAGCGGGACGATGCGCAGCGCCGGCGCCTGCACCACCCGGGCGCCGCGCCGTTCGAGCAGGTTGGCGAGCTCGTCGCGGCGCCGGGCCGCGGTGATCCCGACGGTGAACCCGAGCAGCGGAGGCAGCTCCGCCACCGCCGCATCACCGGATTCGGACCGTCCGGAACTGGGGGTTGGCAAGACGACGACCTCCTGGCCTGTGGACCCACGCCGATCTCAGGTCCCTGGCAGGATCAGGCACCCCGATGTCCGGGCGCTTACCCGCAGGCAACGGCGCGGTTAACCGGCGTCGTTCCCGGTCCCGTGACGGCCACCCCGGCCGGGCCGAGAGTCTCACATCCGGCTGTGGCCGGGGGTGCGTGCCTTGTTTCCGCACCGACGTGGACCTGAGTCGGCAGCGACATCCGCCGCTCGTACGGTCAGCGACCGTAGCGGGTTCCGCCGAGGGCGGCGGGCCCCTGGATCGGACCTGGGACAGGGGTGATGCGCGGATGTCTGCTCGGTCGCTGGTGGTCGTCGGTCACGGCATGGTCGGCCATCGGCTGTGCGAGGCGGTGCGGGAACGGGACGCCGGGCAGGTCTGGGACGTCACCGTCCTGGCCGAGGAGCCGCGGCCGGCCTACGACCGGGTCGGCCTGTCGGCCTACTTCACCGGGTCGACGGCGGACGACCTGAGCCTGGTCGCGGCCGGCTTTCTCGATCATCCCCGGCTGCGGGTGCGCCTCGGTGAGCCCGTCGTCGCCGTCGACCGGGCCGTCCGTACGGTGCGCACCGCCCCCGGACACACCTACCGTTACGACGCCCTGGTGCTTGCCACCGGGTCCGTCCCGTTCGTCCCGCCGGTTCCCGGGTGCGAGGCCGCCGGCTGCCATGTGTACCGCACCATCGAGGACCTGGACGCGATCAGCGCGTCGGCGCGGTCGAGCCGTACCGGCACCGGCGTGGTCATCGGCGGCGGCCTGCTCGGCCTGGAGGCGGCGAACGCCCTGCGCAGCCTGGGCCTGACCACCCACGTCGTCGAGTTCGCCCCCCGACTGATGCCCGCGCAGGTCGACGACGCCGGCGGGCAGACGCTGCGCGCCCACATCACCGGGCTCGGGATCGGCGTGCACACCGACACCGCCACGGAGCGGATCGAGGCCGACGCCGCCGGTCGGGTCGCCCGGCTCGTCTTCGGTCGCCACCCCGAGGGCCTGGCCGGCCTCGACGCCGACGTCGTCGTGTTCTCCGCGGGCATCCGCCCCCGCGACGAGCTGGCCCGTGGGTGCGGACTGGCCGTCGGGGAGCGCGGCGGCGTCGTCGTCGACGAGGGTTGCCGCACCAGCGACGAGCACGTCTACGCGATCGGCGAGTGCGCGGCGGCCGGCGGGCGGGTCTACGGGCTGGTCGCCCCCGGCTACGCGATGGCCGAGGTCGTCGCCGACCGGCTGCTCGGCGGCGCGGCGACCTTCACCGGCGCGGACCTGTCCACCAAGCTCAAGCTGCTCGGCGTGGACGTGGCAAGCTTCGGCGACGCCTTCGGCACGACGCCCGGCGCGCTGCCGATCACGTTCGCGGACCCGGTCACCGGGGTCTACAAGAAGCTCGTGCTCTCCGACGACGCGACCAGCGTGCTCGGTGGCATCCTCGTCGGCGACGCCGGTGAGTACGGCACCCTGCGGGCGCTGGTCGGCGCCGTCGGCGCGGTCCCGGACGACCCGGCGCGGCTGATCCTGCCGGCCGGCGACGGTGCCGGTGCCGGCGCCGGGGTGACGCTGCCGGCCGAGGCGCAGATCTGCTCGTGCAACAACGTCACCCAGGGTCAGATCTGCGCGGCGATCAGCGACAACGGGCTGACCGACGTCGCCGGGATCAAGGGCTGCACGAACGCGGGCACGAGCTGCGGAAGCTGCGTGCCGATGCTGAGGACGATCCTCGGCCAGCAGCTCGCCGCCGCCGGCATCGAGGTGTCCACGGCCCTGTGCGAGCACTTCGACCACAGCCGCGCCGAGCTGTTCGAGCTCGTCCGCGTCCGCGGGATCACGACGTTCTCCCAGCTCGTCGCCGAGCACGGGCGGGGCCGCGGCTGCGAGGTCTGCCGGCCGGTGGTCGCGTCGATCCTCGCCTCGATCCACAACGGCTACATCCTCGACGGCGAGCGGGCCGCGCTGCAGGACACCAACGACCACATGCTGGCGAACATGCAGAAGGACGGGACGTACTCGGTCATCCCCCGGCTGCCCGGCGGCGAGGTCACCCCGGAGGCGCTCATCCTCATCGGCGAGGTGGCCCGCGACTTCCGCCTCTACACCAAGATCACTGGCGGTCAGCGCATCGACCTGCTCGGCGCCCGCGCCGAGGACCTGCCGAAGATCTGGAAGCGGCTCACCGACGCCGGGCTGGAATCCGGGCACGCCTACGGCAAGTCCCTGCGCACGGTGAAGTCCTGCGTGGGGGAGACCTGGTGCCGCTACGGCGTGCAGGACTCCACCACCCTCGCCATCGACCTGGAGCTGCGCTACCGCGGGCTGCGGTCCCCCCACAAGATCAAGATGGCGGTCTCCGGCTGTGCCCGCGAATGCGCCGAGGCCCGCTCCAAGGACGTCGGCGTGATCGCCACGGAGCTCGGCTGGAACCTCTACCTGGGCGGCAACGGCGGTCACCGGCCGCGCCACGCGGAGCTGTTCGCCGCCGATCTCGACACCGAGACCCTCGTCCGCTACATCGACCGGTTCCTCATGTTCTACGTGCGCACCGCCGACCGCCTGCAGCGCACCGCGCCGTGGGTGGAGGGCCTCGACGGCGGCCTGGCGCACGTCCGCGAGGTGATCGTCGAGGACGCGCTGGGCATCTGCGCCGAGCTGGACGCGGCCATGGCCCACCACGTCGACACCTACCAGGACGAGTGGAAGGCGACGCTGGCCGACCCGGTGGCGCTGCGCCGGTTCACCTCGTTCGTCAACGCCCCCGACACGCCCGACCCGGACATCCTGCACGTGCTCGACCGCGGCCAGCCCCGGCCGGCCCGCGACGGTGAGCGGGCCGCGCTGATCGCCGGGACGACCCTGCCGGTCGTGCGCCAGCCCGGCCCGCACGAGTCCGTCGCCGCCGCCTCCCCCGCCCCCACCGCGACGCCGGCACTCGCCCTGCCAGACCCCGCCGAGATCACCTGGAGGTCAGCGTGAACTGGACCGATGTCTGTGCCCTGGAGGACCTCACCCCGGACCGGGGGGCCGGCGCGCTCGTCGACGGCGCGCAGGTCGCCGTGTTCCGACTCAGCGACGGGCCGGTCGTCGCGGTCGGCAACACCGACCCGATCTCCCGGGCCAACGTGCTCTGCCGCGGTCTCGTCGGCTCCCGCGGTGCGCGCGCGGTCGTCTTCTCTCCGCTGCACAAGCAGGCGTTCGACCTGGTCACGGGCGAATGTCTGGACGCCGAAGGAGTGCGCATCCCGGTCCATCCGGTCGAGGTGCGGGCCGGTCGCGTCCTGGTCGGCCCGGCGGGCACCGCCCGGCGCATCGCCTGAGCACGTCCGCACGGAAGGCGCGATCCGCCCCGAACGGGCTGGTCAGGCCGCACACTGGGAGAGTCGTCGCGGCCGGGACTCGCGCGCCGGCAGCGGGACAGGCCCGGTAGGGCAACAGCGACGGAGGTGACCGGCGTGGACAGACCCTCCGGGGGTTGGGTGGCGCTCGTCGGCGGCGGGCCCGGCCGGGCGGATCTCATCACCGTGCGCGGACTGCGTCTGCTGCGGATCGCGGACGTCGTGGTGGTCGACCGCCTCGCTCCCCGCGAGCTGCTGGCCGAGACCCGCTCCGGCGCCGAGATCATCGACGCGGGCAAGGCGCCGCACGGCCACAACCTGACCCAGGACGAGATCAACGCGGTGATCGTCGACCGTGGCCGGCGCGGGCTCGGTGTCGTGCGGCTCAAGGGTGGCGACCCGTTCGTCTTCGGTCGCGGCGGCGAGGAGGCCCTGGCCTGCGCCGCGGCCGGGCTGCCGTGCGAGATCGTCCCCGGGGTGACGAGCGCGGTCGCCGTCCCGGCGCTCGCCGGCATCCCGGTCACCCACCGTGGCATCACCCAGGACGTGTCCATCGTCAGCGGGCACGTCGACCCCTCCCATCCCGGCTCCACCGTCGACTGGGACGCGCTGGCCACGGGGCCGGGGACGGTCGTGGTGCTGATGGGTGTGGCGGCGCTGGCGGGGATCACCCGGGAGCTGGTCAAGCGCGGCCGGCGCCCGGACACGCCGACCGCGGTCATCCACGCCGGGGGCACCGCCGACGAGGTCGTCCTCACCGGCGTGCTGTCGGACATCGCCGAGCTGGCCGCGGAGGCCGACCTCGGCTCGCCCGCCGT
Organism: Frankia sp. ACN1ag; assembly: GCF_001414035.1. NCBI lineage: Bacteria > Bacillati > Actinomycetota > Actinomycetes > Frankiales > Frankiaceae > Frankia > Frankia sp. ACN1ag. The sequence continues at coordinate 217,409 of NZ_LJPA01000006.1, forward strand.
CATCGTCATCGGGGACGTGGTACGCCTGCGCGACCAGATCGCCGGCGCCAGGGCTGCCCGGCGTGCCCCGGACCAGCCGGCTGACGAGCGGAGCTGACCGCCTCCTCGGCCAGCGTGCCGGTCGGCATCGCGACGGGAGCAGTGCCTGTCCGAGTTCGGCGTTCCGCCGCGCAGGGGCGAGCACCAAGGGCCCGGAAAGACCAAAATCCACCCTTACGTTAGGGTCGACTTTTCGATGGCGCATTGCCGAGGCGCGGTCGGGAGAATGTAGGCCGCTGCCGATCGAGGGGGTGTTCGGTCTTGGGGACCTCACGGGAGGCCGTCGGATGATCATCCAGGTGATGTTCGCCCGGCGAGCAGCGGATCCCTGCTCCCGGATCCTCCGCGCGCAGCGGCGGGCGGCGTCGGCGGGCCGGCAGCTCCCCGGGCGCGGCGGCCACCTCCGCTCGCCGCTGCTGCCACGGTCGCGGTTGCGGTTGCTGCCACTGTTGCTGCTGCTGGTCATCGGGCTGCTGGCCGCGGGGCTCGGGGCCTGTTCCCGCTCGCCGGAGCCGGCGCCGGCGGGGGTGCACTGGGTGTCCGGCACCAACGGCAACTACCCGACCGACGTGAACGCCTGGGGTACGTTCACCGGCCGCGAGATCGGGGTTGCGGTCGTCTTCACCAGCCGTAAGGACTGGTACAACCTCGTCTCGGCGGACTGGCCGACGGCCGCCTTCACCGAGGACAAGTTCCCCGGCGCACTGTCGATCGCGCAACCGCCGTTCCCCGAGGACGGCGACGAGGCCACCTGCGCCAGTGGCGCCTATGACGCCAACTGGCGCACCTTCGGCGCCACGCTGACGAAGTTCGGCCGGGGCGACGCCTATGTCCGCCTCGGCTGGGAGTTCAACGGCGCCTTCAACTACTGGCACGTGCGCGACGTCGAGACCTGGAAGACATGCTTCCGTCGAACGGTGACCGCGATCCGGTCGACCGCGCCGAAAGTCAGAATCGACTGGAACATGAACGCCCACGCCGACACGCTGCCCGGCAGCGGGCAGGACGTGTGGGATGCCTATCCCGGCGACCAGTACGTCGACGTCGTCAGCATCGACGCGTACGACTTCTATCCCCCGTCGATCAACGAGGCGAGCTGGGGCCGACAGTGCCACCAGCGGTCCGGACTGTGCACGGTGATCAAGTTCGCCCATGATCACGGCAAGAAGTTCGCCGTCCCGGAGTGGGGGGTGGCCTGGTCGAACGGCGGCGGGAAGGACAACCCCTTCTACATCAGNAAGATGCACGAAACGTTCATGGCGAATGCGGCGAACCTGGCCTACGAGGCCTACTTCAACACCTCCGAGCCGGCGAACGTCCTGTCATCGCTGTACAAACCGGACCTGAACCCACAATCCTCGAAGCGCTACCTGGAGCTGTTCGGTGCCCACTGACCCGTGGCCCCACTGACCCGTGGCCCCGTAGCCCACGCGTGCCGGGACCGCCCGCTCGGCGAGGCCGCGGGCGGCTGGCGCCGGCTAGCGCAGGGCGACGATGCGGTCGTCGCCCGGCTTCGGGGCGCCGCGGCCGTCGGTGTTGTTGGTGAGCAGCCACACCGAGCCGTCCGGGGCGGCCACCGCGGCGCGCAGCCGGCCCAGCTCGCCGGTGAACAGCGCCCGCGGCCGGCCTCGCACGGCCGTCCCGGCCAGGTCGAGTTCCCACAGCCGCTGCCCGCGCAGCGCCGCCACGTAGAGGGTGTCGCCGCGGATCGCGATCCCGCTCGGGGACGCCTCCGCGGTGGTCCAGGTGGCCAGCGGGTTGCGCAACCGGCCGCCGTCGGTGTCGCCGGTGCCCTCGACGCCGGGCCAGCCGTAGTTCCCGCCCGGGACGATCAGGTTGATCTCGTCGAGCCTGTCCTGGCCGAACTCGGACGCCCACAGGCGGCCGGCGGAGTCCCAGGCCAGGCCCTGGACGTTGCGGTGGCCGAGGCTGTAGACGAGGGAGCTGGGGAACGGATTGCCCGGCGGGACGCCGCCGTCGGGGCGCATCCGCAGGATCTTGCCGTTGAGGCTCGACCGGTCCTGCGCGCGCGAGCGCACCCCGGCGTCACCGACTCCGGCATAGAGCAGGCCGTCGGGTCCGAAGCGGATCCGGCCGCCGTTGTGGACCGCGGCGTCGGCGAGCCCGGTGAGGATCGGGGTGGGCGCCTCGGCGCGGTCCCCGGACAGCCGGAAGCGCACGATCCGGTTGTCGGTGGCCGAGGTGTAGTAGGCGTACACGAGCCGGTCGGTCGCGAAGCTCGGGGAGACCGCGAGCCCCAGCAGCCCCGACTCGCCGCGGTGGACCACGCCAGGCAGCCTCGCCACCTCGGTCGCCCGCCCGCCGCCCGCCGGCAGCCGAATGATCCGCCCGCTGTCGCGTTCGCTGATCAGAGCCTCGCCGGACGGCAGGAAGGCGACGTCCCATGGCGCGGCGAGCCCCGTGACCACGATGCGCAGCCCCGGCGCGGCCGTCCCTGCCCCAGCCGCCCCCGCTTCCGAGGCGCCCGGCCGGGTTGCCCCCGAACGCGGGCTCGCCGCCTCCCCGGTCACCGGACCCGCGGTTGCCTGTGTGGAGGCGGCCGCGCCGGCGGCGGGCTCGGATCCACCGCCGCACGCGACCACCCCGACCCCGACCACGGCGAGTGCCGTGGTGAGCAGGATCAGCCGGCGGATTCGTTCCCGGCCTTCGCGGCGCGGTCCGGCCCGCCCAAGGCGCCCAGCGAGCACAGGTGCGGACATCGACGCTCCAGGACCGGCAGGAACCGGGCATCGGCGGATTTCACACCCGGACTTTCTCGACTGCCAACGATCGTCGGGGTGCTTGAGTGCCCGGCTTGCACGCGCCCGGGCGATGACGCGCGAAGGCCGGAAGGTGGGCGTCGTGGCCCGAGCGGGGCTCAGGTGGCGTGGCGGACGGCCAGGGCCGTGAGCATCATGATGATCGCGAGGATCGCGAGGATGAGCTGCGGGGAGATCGTGACGGAGTTCCGGCGCAGGTACTCGCGCGACGCGCGGCAGGTGGGGCACCGGCCCTCGATCACCAGACCCGAGCAGCTCGCGCAGACCAGATCTTCGCTGCCCATGCCGCCTCCTTCCCGCTTCCCGCCGCGGCACGTCGACCGCGGATCCGAGGGATCGTCGTAGATCCCTCCCGGGGTCCGGCCCGGCGCCGCGCCGGTCGTTCCCCGCCCGGTCGCCGGAACGGGATCCGGACGATCGACTCCCTCTTACGGTACGCCCGCGGGCGCCCCTTCGCCCTGCCGGCGGGCATTGGGTATCCGCTACCACACGGCGCACCGCTTCGCGGTCTGGCTCGGTTCGCGGTCTGGCGCCGCCAGGGGCTTACGCGGTGCGGCTTGCCGCGTGCGGCCGGCGGTGCGCCAGCCCGGCGGGGATCCGGGCCGAAGCGGCTCGCCCTCGCGTGCCGCGCCGGCCGGCTCCGGCTACGTCCTACCATCTCTGTCACAGAATGTATGCGACCTGATGCTCGACGTGAGGATGGTGTGGTGATCGTCCTGAGCTCGGTGAGCAAGTGGTACCCCAACGGCGCCCGGCCCGCTCTGATCGACGTCAGCGCCGAGATCGGCGCCGGGGAGTTCGTGTTCCTGGTGGGACCGTCCGGATCGGGCAAGTCGACGCTGCTGCGGCTGCTGCTGCGCGAGGATCGCGCAACCAGCGGGCAGGTCATCGTCGCCGGCCGGGACGTCGCCCGGATTCCGGATCGGCGGGTTCCGCAGTTGCGCCGGATCGTCGGCTGCGTGTTCCAGGACTTCCGGCTGCTGCCGAACCGGACGGTGGCGGCCAATGTCGCGTTCGCCCTCGACGTGGTCGGGCGTCCCCGACATGTCGTGCGCAGCGTCGTCCCCGAGGTGCTGGATCTGGTCGGGCTGGGGGAGAAGGCGGACCGCTATCCCGACGAGCTGTCCGGGGGCGAGCAGCAACGGGTCGCGATCGCCCGGGCGTTCGTCGGTCGGCCACGGGTGCTGCTGGCCGACGAGCCGACCGGAAACCTCGACCCGGCTACCAGCATCGAGATCATGAGCCTGCTCGACGCCGTCCACCGCGCCGGCACGACCGTCGTCATGGCCACCCACAACGCGTCCCTGGTCGACGCGATGCGGCGCCGGGTGCTCGAACTCGGCGACGGCGCGCTGATCCGCGACGAGGCCGGCGGCCGCTACGACCAGACCGTGCCGCAGCCCCTGCCGCCGTCCGTACCGCCGCCGTCCGTACCGCCGCCGTCTGTACCGCTGCTGACGCGCACCGGCCCGGTCGGCTGATGCGTCCGGGCCCGCTGGCCTCGTTGCTGTGGACGGGACTGCGCCGCAACCTCGCGATGACCGGGGCGGTGATCGTCACGGTGACCATCTGCCTGGCGATGCTCGGCGCNGGCCTGCTGCTGCGGGCCCAGGTGCACACCATCGACGGCTTCCTGCTCGACCAGATCGAGGTCGTCGTCGACCTCTCCGACGGCATCACCCCCGCCGAACGTTCCGAGCTGGAGGCGGAGATGCGCCGCGACCCGCTGATCGTCGGCGTCCACTACGAGACGAAGAAGCAGGTGTACGAGCGGTTCCGCCGGGACTTCCGGGGCTCGCCCGACGTCGTCGCCGGGGTCGGGCCCGAGGACCTGCCCGCGGCCCTGCGGCTGACCCTGGCCGATCCCCGGGCGTCGCGCGACATCGTCGTCACCTACACCGGGCTCGACGGGGTGGAGGCGGTCCGGGACCAGCGCGCCCTGCTCGATCCGCTCTACCGTTTCCTCGACGCCTTCACCGTCGGCGCCTTCACCCTGGCCGCCGTGCAGGCGCTCGCCTCGTTCGCGTTGATCTACACGATGATCCGGATCTCCGCGCACGGCCGCCGCCGGGAGACAGCGATCATGAAGCTGGTCGGGGCGTCGAACGGGACGATCCGGGCGCCGTTCGTGCTGGAGAGCGCGGTCGCGGGACTGGCCGGTGGGCTGCTCGCCGCCGGCGTGCTGGTCGCGGCGAAGGTCTTCCTGGTGGACGGCCAGTTCGCGCGGCAGACGATGTTCCCGCTGTTCGGCTGGTCCGCGGTCTGGGAGTCGGCGGTCGTGGTCCTCGCCGCCGGCGTGCTGGCCGCCGCGCTGATGGCATCGATCGCGCTGCGCCGCCACCTGCGCGTCTGAGCCGCCGCCGCATGATCGATACAATGGTGGATGGCTGCCCGGCCAAGGCCGTTCGGGCGTGGGGGCGCCGCCAGGACGTAGGTTCGGAAGCGTTCCGCGAACGTGTGGCAAGTGGGAAGAGGGTCGCAGACGGTGCCGAAGGAGACGGGGCGCAAGTCGATCGCGCAGAACAAGCGTGCCCGGCATGACTACGACATCCTCGACACGTACGAGGCCGGGCTCGTGCTGCGCGGCACCGAGGTCAAGGCGCTGCGGGCCGGGCGGGCCTCCCTGGTCGACGGCTTCGCCCAGGTCAGCGACGGCGAGATCTGGCTGCACAACGTGCACATCCCCGAGTACACCGAGGGCACCTGGACGAACCATGCCCCGCGGCGCAAGCGCAAGATGCTGCTGCACCGGGCCGAGATCGAGAAGCTGATCGGCCAGACCCAGGAGGGCGGCCTCACCCTCGTGCCGCTGAGCCTGTACTGGAAGGACGGCCGCGCCAAGATCGAGATCGCCCTGGCCCGCGGCCGTAAGTCCTACGACAAGCGGCACGCCCTCGCCGAGCGGGACGCCACCCGGGAGATCAGCCGGGAGATGGGCCGCCGCGTCAAGGGCCGCTACCGCTGACCGGCGCCGATCCCGAGCGCCTGGCCCAGCTCGACGCCCTGCTGACCGCCGACGGCGGTGCGGTGCTCGCCGCCGCGGCCGCGGTGTACACCGGCGGGAGCGGGAGCGGGAGCGGGAGCGCGGCGCGGGAACTCGCCGTCGGCGCGCGGCTGCGGGCCGAGGGTGTGCCCGCCGAGCTGGTCGCCGCCGCCTTCACCCAGGCGGAGCTGCGGCATCGGGCGGCGGCCAAGTTCGCCCGCGCCGAGGAGATGTTCTTCACCCGCGCCGGGCTGGAGCAGGCGTCCTCCCAGTCCGCGGCCGAACACCGGGCGGCGCGGTTCGCCGGCCGGCGTCGCCTGGCGGACCTGTGCACCGGGATCGGCGGGGACGCCCTCGCCCTGGCACCGGGGCGGGAGATCCTGCTCGTCGACCGGGACCCGGTGCACCTGCGGATGGCCGCGCTGAACGTCGCCGCCCACGGGGCGCACCGAGTCGACACGCTGCTCGCCGACGTCCGCGACGCCGACCTGACCGGTTATGACGGGGCCTTCGTCGACCCGGCCCGGCGTACCAGGGACCGCCGGCTGGCCTCGCGGGCCAGCGAGCCGCCGCTGCCCTGGTGCTTCGCCCTCGCCGACCGGGTCGCGGCCGTGGCGGTGAAGGCGGCCCCGGGCCTCGCGACCGACCAGGTCCCGCCCGGCTGGGAGATCGAGTTCGTCGCCGACGGCCGCGACCTCAAGGAGGCCGTGCTGTTCTCCCCGGCGCTGGCCACGACCGAGCGCCGCGCGACCGTGCTTCACCCCGCGTCGCCTGAGGGGCGGCCGGTCAGCCTGGTGGGCATCCCGGACCCGGCGGAGCCCGGCGGCCCGGTCGCCGCCCCTGGGCAGTACCTCTACGACCCGAGCCCGGCCGTCACCCGGGCCGGCCTGGTAGGTGAGCTCGCGCGCCGGCTCGGCGCCTGGCAGATCGACCCGATGATCGCCTTTCTCAGCTCGGATACGCCCGTCGCCAGCCCGTTCGCCCGGTTGCTGCAGATCTGCGCGAGCCTGCCGTTCGACGTCCGCCGGCTCGCCGGCGAGCTACGCGGGCGCGGGATCGGGTCGTTGGAGATCCGTCGTCGTGGGCTCGCGGGCGACGTCGACGAACTGCGTCGCCGCCTGCTGCCCCGCCGCCGCGATCTGGTCGCCGGCGGTCCGGCCATCACCCTGGTGATGACCAGGCTGCGCGACGAGCCCTGGGCCTTCCTCTGCACGCACTGGTTTCCTGATGCCCGTCCCCTGCCGCGCCCGTCCCTCATCGGATGAACCAGACCCGTAGCCGGCCCTGTCCGTCGTCGCTCGCCTGCAGAATCGTGCCGAGGCTTGTGCGCGGTTTGCCGTATCACGGCGCGGTGAGCCGACCCGTGGCCGCAGCGGTGAGGCAGCCGGCGGCGATGGCGGCGGCCAGGGCGAGTGGCACGACCCGGTCGACGTGCAGCAGAAGGGCGCTGCCGACCAGTGCGCCGGTGAACATGGCCAGGGGCGCGGCCAGCCGGCGCGGAGCGTGGAAGCCGGGGCCGCCGGCCAGCCGTGAGTCGATGACCAGCCCCGTAAGGGTGGTGGTCAGCACATTGGTCGGTACCTCCGGGACCGCCACCCGCCGCGCCGTCGCGTGCTGCAGGCCCATCGCGGCGGCCAGCGGCGCGATGATCCCGTAAGGCCGGTCCGCCCTGCCCTCGCCGGTGAGTGAGGCGGCGATCAGCGCCGCGATGATCAACCCGGTCTGGATGGCCAGGGCGACCGTCAGCCACCGAGCCCCGCGTCCACGGCGCAGCGCCGGGGCCGTGCCTGCCCGCCCCGCGAGGACCGCGCCGGTCAGGAAGCCGGCCAACGCGAGCGCGGACAGGTCCGCGGACAATCCGGGCGCTCCCGCCAGTGCGAACGCGAGGAGCACGACGTTGCCGGTCATGTTCGCCACGAACACCCGGCCGAGCCCGAGAAAGCTGGTCGCGTCGACCAGCCCCGTCAGGCTCGCCAATGCCAACAGCAGCGCCACCTGTCGCCGGTCGCGCGCGGTCGACGGCGTCATCGGCACAGTGTCACCCCGACCTCGAGTCGCCCGGCACCGCCACCGCCGGCCGGGCGGGGCGTGGTGCGGTGCCGGCGGCGGGTGCCGTTACAGGCGCAGGGGACGGATCGGGGCGGCGATCAGGTGCGGCTCCGACTGCCAGTCGACGCCCGGCACGTCGACGTAGAGCTCGATCTCGTTGCCGTCCGGGTCGAGGATGTAGAGGCTGTGCGTGATCGTGTGATCCGACGCCCCGACGATGTCGACGCCCGCCTGCCGGATGCGGGCCAGGACCTCGCGCAGCTCGTCGTCGCTGTCACCGACCTTCAGCCCGAAGTGGTAGAGCCCGATCCGGCGGCCGGCCGGCACCGCCGCCGCGTCCTCGCCGACCTCGATGAGCAGCAGTTCGTGATGCGTGCGGCCGGAGGAGAAGGCCGCCGCGGGCACGCGCAGCGGGTTGCCGGCGGAGTCCGCCGGGGTGGGGAACACCTGCCGCCAGCCGAGGACGTCCCGGTAGAACGCGACCGAACGCTCGATGTTGCGGACGTAGAGGACGAGATGTCCCAGTTCCTTGATCTCCACAGTGGTCTCCCCGGGGCTGGCGGACGGGATGCCGTTGCTCGTACAACTACCACGGGGGGTCCGACATGCCCGCCGCCGCACATCGATTCCGCGTCTGCCCGGCCGGGGAGCCGCCGGCCGTCGTCGACCCGGGCGGCGTCCGCCGGCTGCGGCGCAGGACCCCGGTCGCCAGCGTCCTGCGGTAGCATGGAGTGTCAGGCAAGACAACCGTACCTGGGGGTGATCGGTTTCGACTTCGGACGTCGAGGCAGGGGAAGCGGGCCNAGGATGAACGGTTATCTCGTTAACGATCCGTTCAAAAAAATAGCTGCCAACAAGAAGCAGCCCCTTGCCACTTTCGCCCTCGCGGCTTAAGTACTAGGCAAGCGTCAGCCTGGGAGAGCCTCCGGCCCAGGACCTGACGTCGCTAGGAGGATCACCGACTGACCCGGTCGCGGGGCCAGCCGGAAAATCAAACAGCGACTGAGCCTACGTCGGCTTGCCTGTGAGTCCGACGGGGCTGAGAAACAAGTAGCAGGCTCCGCCCGGAGAAGCCCTGTGTCGGTGCCGGAGGACGCGGGTTCGATTCCCGCCACCTCCACGAGCTGGCCCGCCGTGGTCGCTGGACTTCGTCCAGCTTCCCGGCGGGCCGCGATTTTTCCGGGGGGACGACCCCCCGAACCCCCCGAGTTGGCCCGCCGTGGTCGCCGATCTTCGATCGGCTTCCCGGCGGGCCGCAATGCCTTCCGGGGGGACGACCCCCCGAACCCCCCGGGCTGGCCTGCCGAGGCACGGACCAGATTCCCCGTCCTGGCCACGGTGAGGCTGGGCGGCCCGCGCTACCTCACCATCGGACTGGGCACCGACGAGACGCTGGTCGGCGTCGACGAACCGCTGTCAGCCCCATGTCCATCTGGCTTGCGCTCCCTACCCGCCCTACTCGCTAGTTAGCCGACATCCCTGTCTCGCACCATCTTGGCAGGTAGGGCCAGGAACTGGCCGACCTCCAGCACCCGATTGTTTCCCGCGAGCGCTCCCGCCATACCGTCGAGCAGGGTGTCGGCGCGTGTGGAGCCCGTGGCCTGGGCGAGTTCCAGTCCCATGGCGCGGAAGGCTTCTTCCCCTGCTCTCCGGAGTCCAGCGTCGCTGCGCATCGAGAATAGACCACCAGTAACAGCCCAGCTACGGACATCGAACGCCTCTCTGTCCGAGCCGGCCCGACGGATACTTCCAGTTCCCCGTCGAACCCGAAGATCTCGGGCGTGAGACGTCTGTCTGCGCAGGTCACGGGCCCATCAAGCCGTGAAGTAGACCTTCATGTCCGAGGGAACTTCCCACGTTCCAACACGAGGGAGAGTGGGGTCGTCCGGTCGCCGGCACCCCCCGAGCCGGTGGCCGGACCTGGCCAGCTCACGCGTACCCCGACTCGCCGAGCTGCGTGCTGGCGGGCCACCGCCAATCAAGATCATGTGGAGATGTCGACGTGACGACCTCTGCCGTGATGACCCTGGCCTGGGAGAGTACCTGGTTGGTCCGACCCGACACGCCCATCACCGCCTTCGCCAGGCGCATCCACGGCATCGGCAACGACGACGTCACCGACTTATCCGAACCAGGTGGATGATCCCGAAGAGCACCACCCCCTGGGTGCGAGGTCCTTATGGGGTGCTCGGATCGAACTGCCCGCTCTCGTTGGCGAATGCGACTATTCGAGCAAGCCGCTTGCCGACCCGATTGTGCGTAGGTCGATGTATAAGGCGAGACCGCCGTCCGCCGCCGCCCCGCAGTCGGCTCCGATCACTGAGGTGAGTCAGCGCACCAGGCAAGGGGGGCTCTCACAGTACCTGTATCACCAGGGTCTCCCAGACGTCCAAAACGCCTGTCAACCTGGTTGAGTCGAAAGCGCCGACAACACTCCATGGACACGCCCTGCAGCTTTACCCCCATCAGTTCAATTCAGCTGCCCCGAATGCGCGACCGTGTCGGCGCATTCTTCCACGACAGATGGGACGGAGACCAATGGCGGACAACCAATTCACCGCTCACACGGAACTTTTCGATCTGAGTGGGAAGTACGCCCTTGTCACTGGCGGCACCAGGGGCATTGGGATGATGATAGCGCGCGGCTTCCTCCAGGCGGGCGCCCGCGTCGTCATCAGCTCACGCAAGGCAGACACGTGCGCGGAGGCACAGCATCTACTGTCCGAATTCGGTGACGTTCAAGCAATCTCCGCCGACCTGTCCAGGCACGACGAGTGTCAGCGCCTCGCCGATCTTGTCAAAGTCGACTCGGAACGCCTGGACATCCTTGTCAACAACGCGGGAGCGATGTGGCGCGAGCCGCTGGCGACGTTCCCGGACGAGGCCTGGGACACAGTGATCGACCTCAACCTCAAGTCGCCGTTCTGGCTGGTGCAGGCGCTGCTCCCCGCGCTTCGCAGGGCGGGCACCGCCGATGATCCCGCGCGGATCATCAACATCGGCAGTATCGCCGCCATCCACGTCNCCCAGTCGCCCAACTACTCGTACGCCAGCAGCAAAGCGGCACTCCATCAACTCACCAGAGTGCTTGCCAGAGAGCTGGGCCCACAGCACGTCACGGTGAACGCGGTAGCACCGGGAGTGTTCCCGTCGCAGATGATGGCGTCCACGCTCGATGCCATCGGCGACACGATCGCGGCGGCGGCCCCTTTGCGCCGGCTCGGCCGCGACGACGACATGGCGGGTATCGCCGTGTTTCTCGCTAGCCGGGCTGGGTCCTACCTCACGGGCACCATCATCCCGGTAGACGGCGGCATCGCGACGACCGCATCGGGTACCCCTTAAACTGTGGGACGGGCTTACGGCGAGGGGATGGCCACGATGGATCTGCGCACCGAGATCCGGGAGTTTCTCAGCTCGCGTCGCGCCCACATCGCACCCGAGCAGGCGGGCCTGCCCGCATACGGCAGTAACCGTCGGGTCAAAGGTCTGCGCCGCGAGGAGGTAGCGCTACTGGCGGGGGTATCGGTCGACTACTACGTGCGCATGGAACGCGGCAGCCTCGCCGGTGCCTCCGATGGCGTGCTCGACGCGTTGGCCTCTGCCTTGCAACTCGACGAGGCCGAGCGCGACCACCTGTTCCACCTCGCGCGCCAATCCAGGGCGCCCAGCGGCCCACGCCGGCGTAGGCATGCCGTGACGGTGCGCTCGACGCTGCAGCAGGTGCTCGACGCGATCTCCGATGCGCCGGCCTGGATCGGTAACGGCCGTTATGACGTGCTCGCCATGAATCAACTCGCTCGCGCGCTGTATTCACCGGTGCTGGCCGACCCGCGACGGCCCGCGAACACAGCGCGGTTCGTCTATCTAAACCCCGAGGCGGCCAGAGATTTCTTTGTCGACTACGACCAAATTGCCGGTGACGTGGCCGCGAAGCTACGCATGGAAGCCGGTCGCAATCCGCACGACGAGGAGCTGATCGCCCTGGTCGGCGAACTGTCAACGTGCAGTGAGCTATTTCGGCAGCGGTGGGCATCTCAGGACGTGCGGCTGCACCGGTCCGGCCGCAAGCGTGTGCGCCATCCGATCGTGGGCCAGCTCGACTTGGACGTCGAGTCCCTGGAACTGCCCGCCGAACCCGGCCTGCACCTCAACGTCTACACCGCACCCGCGGGCACACCGACCGCTGACAATTTAGCGCTCCTGGCGTCGTGGGCGGCCACCCAACAGACGCTGGCGACCGAGCTTGAAGCACACAACGGATAGTCCAACCCCTTCAGCCGTACTGGTCAGCGGACCATGACGTGGGGCAACAATCTGCCGGAAGGTAAACACGGGAGTGAGACAAAAATCNGTGTGGACACGCGCATGAACCGTTGAAGATGGCGCTGTGGCGGCGCGATGACGCCCGACGCCGTGTCGATGACGGGCTGATCCATCACAGCGATGCCGGGCCAAGACAACTCGAACGCGATTGCGGAACCGAATCCTCGGACGTCGACCTGCTGTACGTGCTGGCGCCTGACTCGACGCTTGGCTTCGAGATCGTTGATCTCCGAGACGAGCTCGAAATGATCGTCAGTCGCCGCGTCGACCTGGTGCCCAAGTCCCNGCTGAAGTGGGTTATCCGCGATCGGGTGCTCGCGGAGGCTCGGGTCCTCTATGCGGCGTGATGAGCTGTACCTCGTCGACATGATCGAAGCCGCGGCCGCCGCGACGACGTTCGTCCGGGACGTCGACGAGACCGCGTTCGCAGCGAGCGACCTGATCCAGAGCGCCGTTCTACAGAAGCTCCTGGTGATCGGTGAGGCGGCGGGGCGAGTCTCGCCCGAGATCCGCGCGCGCTGGCCGGGCGTGCCGGGGCGGTCCGTCACGGACTTTCGTAACATCGCCGTGCATACATACTTCGAGGTCGACTGGTCCATTGTGTGGCGCATCGCCACGACCGCGCTGCGCGAACTTCAGGAGCAACTGACCATGCTCCTCAAGGCGGAGTTCNCGCTCGTCGCCAGCCAACTCGACCAGCCGCACTGACCACGATCACGGTCACCTGGCGGCCCGGAAGTGCCCGGACCGCCAGGCGTTCGGAACGCTTGCTCTCCTCCGTGGACAATGTTCTGATCGGCACGATCACCGAGCATCGTCCCCGTTCGGGGCCCGCGTAGGCCTTGCTGGGCGACGACGCACGCATAGTCCGCCGGTGTCTACCGCGGTGCTCCCCTCGCCCGTGGCGCCGCTGAAGGCACTGATTGCCCGCCAGCGTCCCCCATCCCCATCGCGACCCAGCGAAGACGGCGTGTTTGACCTCCGCTGGGCGCGCGACGGCCGAGCACTTCGGAAGTACGGCATGGGAGTCCCCAACCGCGCTGACCCACACATCATCTGGCTGCGGATCGGCACCTATGGCATCTACCGCTGAACGTATCCGCAACTGCGGCGAGACCCGGATTTGGCCACCATCGGTTTGGAGTTGGCCTCGCGAGATGACCGCGAGAGGCCGTATGCCCCCGAGGCCTAACACCTCGGGGGGCGCGTGGCACGGGTCTACGTCGCTGCGCAAGGCTGACTCCTGCACGAACCGAACCGATCTCTGCCACCCCCAAGGAGGCACCCTTGACCGACACGAACACCTACGTGCATGTCGACGCTGACACCCGCGAGGTCCGCATCGTCCGCGGTGAGGCCGACAAGGTAGGCGCCATCATCGGCCACCTCGACGCGATCTACCTCACGCCGGGCAGCTACGCCGCCGATCAGGCGGCTGGCTTCCCCGCTCTCGGCGAGGCCACCGACAACCTACTCTCGACCCTTGAAGTCCGCCACGTCAGCGACTGGAGCCCTGTCGGCCAGGGCCTGTACGCCGTGGTCGTTGAGACCGTGCCGGTGCCGACGGCCGGCTGACCCGCCCGAGACCACGAGCGCCCCGGCCTGGATACCAGGTCGGGGACGTCCGCTCGCCCGGAACCCGCGGCCAGTCTGGCCCGATTGGCGCTCGGATGGTCCTATGGCCGATGTCCGGCCTTGCCGGTGCGCCCAGGACGGGGAACGATGCATCCCGAAAAGCCAGACCGACCGGATGGCCCGCTGCCATGCTGCACTCACACCCTCCAGGCGCGAAATCATTGCAGCGCCGACGGCCTGCGATCCAGCGAATCGAGGCAGCGCATCCGCGAATGTCGAATCGCGTGCCGATCAGAAGCGCCACGACCGAGAGGTCGACCGCCGGGGTTACGAGGGACGCGACGTAGGTTGGCATCCCGAGACGGATACCGAGCGTCGCCGCGTTCCCGAACGCGAACAGGAACGTCAGCCCGACCAGATATTCTCGGCCGCGGCCCTCGCGGCGGCCCGATCAGCATCAGCAAAGACCGAGGTGCAGACGTCACCGGTGAAGTGGACGGAGGCGTGGCCAAGGAGCTCGGAGACAATCTTGAGGTCGCAGGTGACGCGGTAGGGGATCGACGGCGGGACGGTCGGAGCCCGGAGGCTTCGGCCTGACTGTGCCCACGCATGGTCCGCCGCACAGAGCGGATGGCCTCTGATCTGGGTAAACAGTGCCGATACCGAGCATCTCGGCCTCTGGGACGTCAGCCCCGACGAGTCCCAGGCGGCGCTGGAAGCCGCCCGCCAGAAGGCTGATGGCTGATGGCTGAACAAGATGTCTCCCCGCTGCTCGATACGTGCCTACTCGTGCCCAGCAGGGCCTGCGACGTGCCGCTCGGTTCGTGCGCGTTGAGGAATAGCGGGCGCTGATTCCATACCAGACCGGAGCATCCCATCACCTAGATGGACATAAGGTCTCGAACGCCCATCGCCGAGCCGCTTGCTCTCCTACTCTTTGGCCGACGGGTCCTGACAGGAGGAGTCACCTTGCTGCTTCCCCCTCAACCGGCTGGCGGAACGCTCACGCACCGCTCGCACACCGGGGCGACCAACATCGGCAAGGCCGACATCAGCGGAGACGTCTACTGCGAAGTGAGTGGCCTCTATTATGCCATTCATCTGAGCAAGCAGGCGGTTGTCTGGATCGGCGGCATGGACAAGCTCTTCGATCAGTTCCTGAAAGCGGCCATGGAGGGGCTCGAGGAGCTCGCGCCGCTCTTCGAGGCGGTTAAGGCGTATATTGATGTCGAGGTGGAGTCGATCAAGGCGGTTTCGGACCAGGTGTCGGACGGAAGGGTCAAACTGGAGGGGTGGATTCCCGATCCTGCCGTGATGCCGGTGCCGGACGAGGGCTACGTCCCGCCGGGAGGATGGAACCCTCCGGACCCCGTGAACGGCCTGCGGTGGTGGACCGTGAACTCCATCAACCTCTACAAGAACCGTTGGACTTTCACTGCCACCAATTCGAATCCGGACGAGTCCGTGTCGTCGGTCTACTTCTCCACGGGGTATGACGGGAACTCCATGCACACCAACCCGGAGGATTTCAGGGGCACCTATGGATGGTCCTGCCTCAAGGACTACAAGCAGTTTGACAGTGGGCTGGATACCTGCACCTTCGTCCCCCGCACCGGGATGTGGTGGCTGTTCAACGACACCTACTGTGTGCGAACGGACGGTAACGAAACCTCGGTCACCTGGTCGCCGTCGAAATTGACGGATACCTGGAGGGGGCTCAGCCGGATCGACAGCGGAGAGTTCGGCGAGGAAGAGAAAGAGCAGTGGGCCAACGGCATCTCCTGTGCCACGGCCTTCGGCGACTCCTACCTGTTCATCGCGGGAAACCGGGTCGTCCTGCTCGATGCGAGCAGCGGAGATATGCTGCCCATGGGGCCCTGGGCCAGTCCTCTGGGTGTGACTGACATATGGCCGGCTCTCGCGGACCTGCCAGATGCCGGCATCATGGACGGCCAAGGGCCGAAAGCCGTGTACTGGGACGTCAGCGGCGACGTGACGATGGTGTTCTTGGTCTTCCATAGCACACTCTTCACCAATCGCTCCGACTACAGTGACCCGAGTGGTTTCATGTACAGCTACATAGCGTGCCCATCCGACACGGCGAGCTCGTACTACAGCTGGAACGCCATGTTTGACTACCTGAACGGCCCATGGCCGTACCCCAGGTGCGATTGACCGGCGTCGCCCCGGGGTGACGCCACCTCCGGCCGGCGCGGCGCGCAGGACGCCGGCTGTCGATCCATACTCGCCGACTGGCTCTCCGGAGTCACGCTGACGTCGGCGTCAAGCGGCTTCAGCCCGACGACGATCTCACGATCGTGGTCACTCGGCGGACCGGATCCTCCGGACCCGCCAGGCGTGCGGAACGTGTGTTCGACTCTCTGGATGATGTTGCCGGCTGAGCGATCACCGGGCATCGCCCCTGGTCGGAAGTCGCGTGGAGACCGGGCGGATGATGATCTCGGGACCCTGAACTAAGATCAAACGGTTCTTATTGTGGTGCGTTAGGTCCACCACGACAGCCTTACTCGAACCTTGGCCCGCCAGGGCAGTGCTCGGTGAGGCAGCCGAATTAGCAAGATCAGCAGAAGCGGCGTCGCCCTTCAGGGCGGTGCCGCTTTCTCCTGCCGGGGCATCGGGCGTTCCCCGGTGCGTCAGCGCATCATCGACGGCCTCACCCAGGCTCCAGGGCCTGTCCTTGGCCCGATCGTCCTGGGGCTGAGACCCGTCTGTGCGCCGTCCTCGGGCACGATGGTGTCATGACTGCCTATTGGATCAGTATCTACAAGGAGATCGTCGATGAGAGCAAGGTCGCGGCGTACGCCGAGCTGGCCGGCCCGGCGCTGCGTGCGGCCGGCGGCACCTTCGTAGCCCGGGGTCTTCCCGAGCAGACGTACGAGGCCGGGGAGAAGACCCGCACCGTGCTTATCGAGTTCGATTCGGTCGAGGCTGCCCGGACCGCACACGACAGCCCCGCCTACCAGAAGGCCCTGGCCGTCCTCGACGGCGGCGCCGTTCGTGACATGCGCATCGTGCCGGGCGTGTGACGAGTCGGGACGCTCTGGTCCGAGGGCCGGCGCAGCCGGGAGACGAAGACCGGCACCGTGGCCGCCGCCCGGGCCGGGGGCTGCTCCGGACACAGGTCGTCGATGAGCTGCTCGACCGAAACCACCCGGCGGTGCGACGCTGATGATGGTCAGCGCTGCTCAGACGTTTCGACAGTGCGAGGTGACCATGGAAAGTCTTGAGGACCGTCTTCAACGGCTCGAGGACCGCGATGCGATCCATCAATTATTCGTCGATTACGGCCGGCATCTTGATCAGGGCAACTGGGAGCGGTTGGCGGCCCTGTTCGCCGAGGACGGTGAGGTCCTCCTGGGACCGATGGGGCGGGCCAAGGGACCCGAGGCCATCCAGGAACTCATGGCCCGGACCCTCACGGCCGGGCTCGGCACCTCGTTCCACATCATTTCCAGCCCCGACGTGATCCTCGCCGGTGATACCGCGACGGCGGAGGTCATGTGGACGGTGGTGGAACGGCGCCCCGACGGCGGACTGGGGATATCTCTACTCGGGCGGCACCTGGACCGACTGTCCCGGACGCCCGAGGGCTGGCGCATCCAGCGTCGGAAGGGCGATCTCCACCTGGTCGCGAAGCCACCGGCAGCGGGGGCCGCCCCATCCTCGTCGAGCGGGCCATGAGCGGGCCGAAATCCCGCCCGCGGTAAGATCAGATCGCCGCGCCGGCGTCGCGGAGCAGCTCCAGCGCGGCGTCGAGCGCGCCAGCGATCGCCGGGTCGGCAACCTCGCCCGAGATCCGGGTGAGCCGGTCGACGTCGATGCGCACCCCGGCCAGTCCGCTGGAGAGGCCCTGCGTGTGTGTCACCGCTTGCCGAGACGGCTGGGTCCGCAGACGGGTAGGAAGAGTAACCATCCAGTCCGGGGTGGACCTTGCGGGCAGCCGCACGCAGAGTAACCTCCGTCCGCCCCCAGTGATCAAGCGGGAAGGCCCTCCGGGTACCCGGTCGGTACCCGGAGCGGTTCCACTTCTGGGCGATTTCGACCGATTTCCGGCGATCATTTCTCGCTTGAGAACCATTGTGAGACAGCGGTTTCAGCTATTTTCGATCTTCGTCCGCGGGGCAGGGTGCCACTTACCAGCAGGAGGCGGCAGTCAGGGGCCGGGCCAGCGTGGCTCGGTGTGGGCCCGGCCGGCGGATCAGCTGTCCGGCGGCGTCATCGGCGCCGACGGGACGTCGAAGTAGCCGATGATGTCGGCCCCGCGGATAGCCAGGTCGCGGTCGGTGAATCCGTCGAGCCGTTCGGCGTCGCGGGCCAGCACCGTCGCCCCGCCCTTGTCGACCAGCATCACGGAGATCCGGGTCGTGATCCCGGGATAGCCGGGGTAGCCCACGACGCCGCGCGGCCCGCGAAAGCAGAGCTGGTCGGAGACCGTGAGCACGTCCCCGGGGTAGTAGCGGCCGTTGCCCGGGTTGTGCCGGGGCGTCGAGTCGGTCGTGCCGGGATCGGCCCAGCCGGCGCCGACGAGTTCCTTGCCGGCCGGCACCGGTGCCGACAGCCGGCCGCCTACCTCCAACGACGGGTTCCAGGAGGCGTAGTAGGTGTAGGAGGCATCGGAGACCCGCACGCCGTACTGGTCGGAGCCCCGCTGGTCGACAACGGTCGCTGTCGTCTTGAGTGGCAGGTTGTAGCAGCCGTGTGGGCCAGCCGCGGTGGGCGGGGCCGGCGTGGCGGTCGGGGCGGTGCCGCCGCCGAACAGCAGCGCGCCCAGGCCGATGCCGGCGCCGAGACCCACCCCGAGCAGGCCGATCGCCGCGCCGATCAGCGTCCGGGTCGGTCGCGCCGGCCGCCCCTCTCCGGGCCGCCTCTCGCCGGGCTGCCTCTCGCCAGGTCGCCTCTCTCCGGGCTGCCTCTCGCCAGGCCACGCCGGGTCGGGCTCGGCCGGATCGGCGGGTGACGGGTCCGCGACGACCGTCGCCGGCGTCTCGTCCGGGCTCCGGCCGGTCTCGCGTTCGGGTGCGGTTCCCGTTTCGGCTCCGGCCGGCCCGGCTGCGGGCTCCGGTCCCAGCCCGGCCGTGCGCTGTAGCCGGTGCCAGGCGGCCAACCAGGCCGTGCGTCGGGCCGGGTCGAAGGCCTCGACGATGCGGGTCACCGAGTGTTCGGTGAGCCGACGGCGCCGGTTGCGCAGGTCGTTGATGGTGGTCTTGGACAGGCCGGTCCGTGACTCGACCGACCGGTCGTTGGACCGCCCCCACAGGCCGGTGATCGCTTCGTGCAGATCCTGGTAGCTGGAGACCCCGTCCGGGTCCTCCGGCGATGTTTCCCCCGTGTGCGACATCGCTTCCGTTCCTCGGTGGGCTGCGGACTTCCCCCAGCGTCGTCCGTCCGCTCAGTGACGTCGGCGATTCCTCCCGTTCCGGCTGTCCTGGAAGGACAGGACGGGACAACCGGTACTCATCATGCCGATGAACTGCGGCTCCGGGAACCGCTGTCCTGGTTACGGTCTTGCCCGGCCCGGCTGACCGGGGGGTGGTCGGGCCACACGACATCAAGGGCGCGGAGGGCGGCCACATGAGCGATCTGGACGACGTCGAGTTCGACGACGGGGTGACGGTCACCGACCCCGACCAGGACGCGCTGGGCTATGTGTACGAGACACACGACGACTACCTGCACGGCGAGGACCCGGCCGAGCTCGAGCCGGACCACGACGACGACGCCCACAACGACGACGCCCACAACGACGACGCGTACGACGACCACTTTGACGGCCTGGGCGATGAAGACTTCTGACGGTGACGCCAGCAGCCCGGGCGGCGGCCGATTCTTCGCAGACAACGCGGACCGGCTGGCCGGGCTGGACGACGCTGAGCCGGTGGCCCGCTGCCTGCGCCAGGCTCAGGAGCGGCTGGACCAGCCGATGCGGGTCGCTGTCGCAGGCCAGCTCAAACGCGGGAAGTCGACCCTGGTCAACGCGCTGCTCGGAGAGACGGTCGCGGCGACCGGCCAGCTCGAGCTGACCTTCAACGTGAATGAGCTGGTCTACTCGGACGAGCCGGCGGCCGTCGTTCGGTACCAGGACGGCCGCTCGGTCGAGGTCGACCCGGCCGACCTGCACCGGTGGACGGTGCGTGACCCGGAGCGGCTGGCCGATCTGAGGGCGATCCGGTCGGTCGAACTCGGGCTCCCGCACCGGCTGCTGCGGACCTTCCGCCTGGTCGACACGCCCGGCCTGGGCAGTGTCGACGGGGTCGACGCTGCGAACACCCACGACGCGCTGGGCACGTACGGAGACCCCGAGGCGCAGCGGCGGGCCGAGACGCTGGCCACGATCGGCCGGACCGAGGCCGGCATGCACGCCGACAGCGCGGCCGAGGTGAACCGGGCGGACGCCGTGCTTTTCCTGTTCGCGCGCAGCCCGCACGAACGGGACCTGCGGGTCGTCACCGAGTTCGTCGGGTCCGGTTCGGCGGCGACGGTCACTGCGCTCAAGGCGTTCGGCGTGCTGTCGCGGTGCGACGAGTACTGGCCACCGCAGCCGGACCTGCCGGGTGACCACAACCCGATGACCTACGACCCGATGGCGGCGGCCAGCCAGATCGCCGCCCGGCTGGGCCAGCGCTCGGCGCTGGCCCGGTTGTTCTTCGCGATCGTGCCGGTGGCCGGGCTGGTGGCCGAGGGGGCGCAGACCCTGCCGGCCGCATCGTTCGACGTGCTGGCCGACCTGGCCGCCGCTGACCCGAAAAGGCTGGCCCTGCGGCTCGGCGACACCGCGTTCTTCGCCACCCGCGAATCCCTGCCCGGCATCCGGGTGCCGGTGGAGCAGCGGCGGGACCTGATCCTGCGGCTCGGTGCCTGGGGGATCCACCGGGCCTGCGGCTACCTGCGGGACGGGCTGGGCGAGGCCGAGGTGCGGCAACGGCTGTTGGCCGACAGCGGCGTCGAGCGGCTGCGTTCCCTGATCGTCGACCATTTCGGTAACCGGGCAACCTTGATCAAGATGGACGGCGGCCTGCGGGACCTGGAGAACGCGATCGTGCGGCTGCGCCGCGAGGCGCGCCAGGCTGGGCGCCCGGTGCCGGCTGCGGTCGATGCCCTGGCCGGGCGAGTGGAGAACCTGCGATCCAACGACCACAGTTTCGCCGAGCTCTCGGTCCTGTCCGCGCTCTACGCCCAGGAACTGGATCTTTCGTCGGTCGAGCGCGACGAGCTGCTGCGGGTCACCGGCGAGTACGGGCAGGAGCCGACCGCCCGGCTGGGTCTGGACCCGGCCGCGTCTGCGGCCGACCAACTCGCTGCGGCCACGGCCCGGATCCGGTGGTGGGCGGGCCGCAGCGCCGATCCGTTGCTGGACCGGGAGACGGTCCGGGCGGCGCGGACCGTCCTGCGCAGCTACGAACGGCTGGCCCACGGCGCAGCCCGGCCGAGGTCCGATGGTGAGGTGGTGGTCGGGTGAGTACCCGTCGAGTGCTGTCACCGTGGCACGAGCTGCGGGACCTGCGGAGCCGGGCCGACGGGTTGGTGGCCGACCTGACTGCGGCCCGGGCCGAGTCGAAAGCCGGTGCCGCCGCCTACGCGGAGCTGGCCGCCGACCGCGACCGTCTGGCCGCCGACCGCGACCGCTTGGCCGCCGACCGCGACCGCCTGGCAGACCTGCTGGCCGCGATCGACGACGCCGGGCCGCCGGTCGTCGTCCACGACCTGATTGCCGTGGCCGACAACCTGGTCGACCTGACCGATGACGAGGCGATCGCCGACCCCGCGGCCGCGGCCGCGTTCGCCCGCTGGATCACCCAGCGGGTCGGCACCATGATCAGCCACTGCGAGGTGACCTGGGTCGCCGACGAGGGACCGTTTGATCCGGCCCGGCACGAGGCCGTCGCGTCCCGGCCGGCGCCGGATGCCGGACACCAGGGCCGCATCGCCGAGACCGTTCGACCCGGCTACCTGTGGCGCGACCAGATCGTCCGCCCCCAGCAGGTGGTCGTCTACGCCGCGCCTGAGGGGAACGAGCCCGCGTGACCGACAGCGATTTCGACCAGCTCCGGGACCGGGTGCTGGCCTTCTTCCCGGAACTGCTGGACGTGGTCGGCGGTGACCTGTCCGCGGCGGCCAGGGAGATGCTCACCGCTGGGCGGGACCGGCTGGCCGCCGGGCGTTACCGGGTCGTCGTCTGCGGCGAGTTCCGGCGGGGGAAGTCCAGCCTGCTCAATGCTCTGCTGGAGCGACCGCGACTGTTCCCGGTCGACGTCGACGTGACGACCTGTGCCGTGATGACCCTGGCCTGGGGGGAGCGGGAGTCCGCCGTCGCCTGGCTACGGGACGCGACCAAGCCGGACCGGCCTTCGCGGCGGGTTGACCTGACCTTGGCCGAGGTGCGGGAGTTCGTCACCGAGCAGGCGAACCCGGGCAACCAGCGGCAGGTCGAGCTGGTCGAGATCACGGCTCCGATCCCGTCCCTGGAGACCGGGCTGGTGCTGGTCGACACGCCCGGCATAGGCAGCATGAACGCCGAGCACACCGCCGCCACCTACGCGTTCCTCCCCAACGCCGACGCCATCCTGTTCGTGACCTCGGCCATGGCGCCGCTGTCCAGCCGGGAGCTCGACTTTCTGTCTGACGCACTGGAGCGGTCGCCGGTGGTCGTCGTTGCCGTGACCATGATCGACAAAGTGGTGTCGGCCACGGCGATCGTCGACGAGGCGCGTAGGCGGGTCGCGGGCCGGACCGGGCTCGACGCGGACGAGCTGCTGGTGGTCGCGCTGTCGTCGGCCCGCCGGCAGCAGGCCACCGCCGAGCCGGACGAGGAGCTGACGGCCGAGCTGGTCGCCGAGTCCGGCTTCCCCGAGCTGGAAGCCGAGCTCTGGGGCGGTCTGGCGGCGGGCTGTGGGGCGGCCCAGCTCGGCTGGGCCCTGGACGCCCTCGACAGCGCGCTGGCGCTGGGTGCGGCTCCGGTCGCCAACGAGCTGGCCGCGCTGGCTGCCGGTGGTGAGCCCAAGAAGATCGAGGCAGAGCTGGTCGCGGCGACCGAGCAGGCCCGGCGACTCCAGTCGGACACCGCCGGCTGGCGGGAGGAGCTCGCCCACGCGTTGCGCACCGAGTCCCGGCCGGTGCGCCGCCGGCTCGACGAGGACTTCGAGGCGATCCGGACCCAGATCCACGATGCGGTCAAGGCCGACGCCGACCCGGACGCGCTNGTCGGCAGCGTCAGCGCGACGATGGTCGACGCGGTGAACGCGGCCAACGGCGACCTGATGCGGCTGGCTGAGTATGTCTGCGCCGATTTCGCCACGCGGACGGCGCTGACCCTGACCGCGCCGGCGGCGTCCGGCAGCGGGTTCACGGCCCGGGTGTCGGCCCCGCACCTGACCGTGTCGGCCGGTTCGACCGGGCTGCGGAAGGCGTCGCGGGCCGTCCAGGCCGGGCGGATGTTCTACACCGGCGGCGCGGTGGGCGGAGCGCTTGTCGGCACGGCCGTGATGCCGGGCATCGGCACCGTCATCGGAGGAGCCCTCGGCGCGCTGTTCGGCCTGATCTCCGGCTCGGTCGCCGGCTACCGGGAGACCGTGCAGGCCGACGATGAGCGGGCGGCGCAGGAGCGGCGTTCCCAGCTCCGGTCTCACCTCGACCAGACCGTCCGGACCAACCGCGAGCGGGCCCTGCGCACGTTCGACGAGGCCCTGACCGACATCACCCATGTGGTCCGCCAGGAGCTCAACCAGCAGGTCACGCTCGCCCGGGAGTCGCTGAACCAGTCGGTCGGGCGGCTACGCGAGAACAAGAAGCGGTCCGAACGCGACCTGGTCCGGCGACAGGCCGAACTCGAGCAACGCCAAGCCGGCTACGAGACGCTCCGGGCCCGGCTGGACGGCCTGCGCGCGGCGGCCGGACACCTGCGCCGACCGTCGCGGCCGGCGCCAACGGACGACAAGAACACGGCGCACGACGGGGGATGAGCTGTGGCACTGGTGTACGGGATCGACTTCGGGATGTCGACTTCGGCGATCATGGTTGGTCGGCCGGGCGGCGATGTGGTGACCATCCAGGACCCGGCCGACCGCAGCCGCGTCTCCATGCCGACGGCGGTCTTCCTTGGCCCGGACGGCACGATAGCGGTCGGCGAGCGGGCCCGGCGGATGCGCCACACCCGTATCGAGGCCTACCGGGACGGGTTCAAGGGCGACATCGCGGACCGCACGCCGAAGCGGCTCGGCGACCAGGAGCTGACCAACGTCGAGCTGGTCAGCGAGGTGCTGCGGCATCTGCGTCACCTGGCCGCGGAGAAGGTACCGGGCAAGGTGAAGCGGGTCTGCATCACCGTGCCGGTGTCGTGGGAGCACCAGCGGCGGCGGCTGATGTTGGACGCGGCGGGCGCGGCCGGCTTCGACCCCGCCGTCCTGCGACTGGTTCCCGAGCCGGTGGCCGGGGCCGAGCACGCCTTCGGTACCGACGACTTCAGCGGGCCGGGAAGGATCCTCGTCTACGACTTCGGCGGTGGGACGTTCGACTGCGCGGTCGTCGAGCAGCAGGCGGACGGCACCCGGGAGGCGCTGGGGACCAGGGGCCTCGACGTCGGCGGGAGCGACATCGACCGTGACCTGCTCGCCCACCTCGCCGTCACCTACCCGCCGATCAAGGAGCTCCTCGCGTCGGACGCGTTGGATGTCCTACGGCAACGGCTCGACCTGCGGGACCGGGCCGAACGGCTGAAGCGGGAGCTGTCCACCCGGAAGTCGGTCACGGAACTGGTCGGGCAGACAAAGCCGCCGACCATGGTTGAGCTGACGCGCTACCGCGTGGACGAAATCGCCGGCCGGTACGTCCGGGAGACGATCGACACCTGCGAGGGCCTGCTGGCCGACCTGGGTCTGGGCTGGCGCGACGTCGACGCGGTAGCGCCGGTCGGCGGCAGTTCGATGAGCCCGCTGGTCGGGCGGGAACTGGCCCGACGGTCCGGGCGCCGGGTGCTCAAGGTCGACGAGCCCGACCTGGCGGTGGTGCGGGGCGCGACGTTGACCGCCCGTCGGATGATCGCTCCCAAGCCTGTGATCACGTCCAAGCCGGGCGCGGCCAGCGCCGACGCGGCCCCGTCGGCGACCACTGGTCCGGCGGTCAAGCCGACGCCGCCGGAGCCGTTCCGGGCCGGAACCCACGAGCGGCCGAAGATCTCCACCCCGCCGGTGTCCCGGCCGAAACCCCCCTCCCCGTCGGTACCCAGTTCCCCGTCGGTACCCGGTTCCCCGTCAGGTTCGTCGTCCTTCGACCGCCTCAAGACCGTCCTCGGCTTTGTCGTGGGTGCTGTGCTCGCCGTGGTGGCGCTGACCATCCTCGGCGGTCTGATCGGCGTCACGCCGCCCGGCGCGCTGTACGTCATCGCGGCAATCGGAGTCGGGACCTTCTTCGGCGAGAACTTCGGCCGACGCGGCTGACGGTGAGCTTCATGCCCGCTACGTGAAGACGAGAGCGGGCCGATCGCCCGTATCGCGTCGCCTGCTTCCACCGGCGTCCCCCCACCCTGCCNGCGCGTCTCGAACCGGGGCAAAAACGACTTCGCCAGCTCCCACAGATCACTCGGGACCAGCCGGCCGGCGAGGCTGCTCGCCAACACATCCATGATCGAATCTATATCCGGAGGTCCACGCAAGACACGCTCTTACCCCAGGATTGGTGTGTCGACCCGTGGCGCGGCGGCGCTGTTCGCGATGCAGAACGCCCTGCTCTGAATGGGAACCACCCGAGAGTCGACCCGGCTATGTCGTCGACCCGACTGCGGCGTCGGTGAGAAATGGCCGGCGCTGGATTTGCGGCGGGAGTACGGTTGCCGCATTCCGCCGCGTGGACTGTGGTCTGTCACCCGGGTTTGACCGGTGGCCGGGCACCGCGATGACGCCATCGGTAGGGGAGGCCCCTGATGACTCGTGAGCGGGCACCATCGGTGCCGCGGACCGCGACCGCTGGGCGGCCTCGTCCAGCCCTGGCGCGTGTCCACGCGCGGCGCTCCTTCACCCTCGACCAGGCCGCGGCCACCGACCTGGCCGTGGCGACACCGTCGTCCGGCAACGCGTTGGACGAGGCAACCCGACGTCGAATGGAAGCGGGCTTCGCTACGGATCTCAGCGGCGTGCGGGTGCACACTGACGCCGCGGCCGCGCGAACGGCGAGCGCGCTCGGCGCGGCCGCCTTCACCCACGGCGAGCAGATTTCCTTCGCCGCCGGTCGCTACGTTCCGGGAACCGTGGCGGGCGACCACCTGATCGCGCACGAGCTCGCCCACGTCGTTCAGCAACGGCTCGGCGGGCCGGCGCCGGCGCTGGACGCCGCCGCGTCTCACGAGACGGCGGCGGATCTCCAGGCCGACCGGGTCAGCAAGGGCCAGGCGGCCAGCCATCCGGCCGACCGGGCCCAGGGAACAGCCCGTGGGGTCGCGCTCGCGCCCGGCGGCCCGAGCGGTCCGACTGGTGGCCTTCCGCCCCTCACTCCTGACGAGCTGATGGACACCATGCTCGCGCAGCGCGGATTCGGCACCAGCACGACGGGGCCGGTGTCGATCGATCCGAACCTGGTCGGCAAGCCGACGGGCTATGGCTATCGGACCTATGCGGCGATCCAGATTGTCGACGCCAGGGGAAACCAGGTCGCCGTCGGCCTTGGTGCCTACACGAGCAGGTCGACGCCGCACGGCGAGCAGGGCGCGATCGGGGCGCTCAGGGGCAGCGTCAAGCCCGGCGCCCAGACAGCGGGCGGGACCATGATGGTCGCCGTCGACCAGGTTCCCTGTCCTGAGTGCGACACAGCGCTGACGAAGGCGGCCCACGAGTTCGGGGTCGAACGCCTGGAAATCTACGTTCCCGCACGCGAGTCGATGACGGTGCCGGGCACCACGGCCAGCCCGAAGACATCCTCCACCAGCGCGTTCCAGGGCAATCGGCCGGCGACCTCCGCGCGGCTCGTGCGCGGTGTGACCCTGGGCCCGACCCCCGCGGCGGGCTCTCCCGCCGTCGGCGAACCGTCGGCCGCCCCCTCGGCGGCCGAGTCCGGCCCCGCGCCCGAGCCCAGTCCGGCAACGAAATCCGGTCCCGCGGCCAGGCCCGCGGCCAAGCCCGTGGCCGAGCCGGCGCCCGCCGCCGCTCCGAAGTCGGCGGCCCTCGAACCCACACCCACACCCACACCCACACCCACGCCGAAACCGGCGGTGGCCCCGGAGCCCGCGCTCGCCCCCGAAGCCTCGCCCACGCCGACGCCCAAGAGAGGCGGCGGCGGCATCGGCGGCCTTGTCGGCGGCGTGCTGAGTATTGCGCTTCCCATCGTCGGGTGGGCACACGGCCGCGCCGTCGAAAAGCGGATCAAGGACCAGGCGGCCAAGGAGGGCTACGTGCCGTTCGACAGCCCGAGCGGACACGGAATCCTCTACGACCTCGGAGCGTGGTTCCTCGACCCGGGCAATTCGGCCGACAAGGCGGTCGGCCTTGATGGCCGGTTCAACTTCGGTGTCTGGCGCAAGAAGATCCGCGACGTCGCCGCCGCAAAGAAGCCGGGCGAGACGCTGACGATGCGGTGGGACGTCGGCCGTTGTGAACGCGACATACTCGGCAACCAGAAGATTGATCAACGAGATGTCGTCTACCGCAAGCAGGCGGACGGCCGGTGGGAGGTCGAGTCGGGCAGTGCGGCCGGAACACCCGACCTCAACGACCTCGTCTCGACCGACGTCCCTGACAGCGTGATTCGGTCAATCATCATGGCGGACCCCTGTCTGGCCTGACCAGTCGGGCCGCCGTCCGGTCAACGGCCCGGCTCAGTGACCGGTATCGGCGCGGGGGGTGCTTCGGCCGAGGTGGGATGTGCCTGAAAATCGGTGGCCGGCGGCGCGTGGACGGATACGATCGATTCGTTGGCGGCCATGTCCACGGTCGAATTCCACGGGTGGACCGCGCGTGGCGCGGAATGCCCCGAGTATCTTTGTTTCCGGCGTCACCGCGCGCATTCTGAAGGGGGTGTTCGTTGAGTACTTCACCAATTTTTGGAACTATTTACCGAAGTGACCCTCGTCGTGCCGGAAAACAGGGGTTGTGACGGGATGAATCACCTCGTCGGCAGGGACCGTGAACTGGCGGTTCTGGCCGCCCTGCTTGCCGAGACACGAACAGGTCGGCTGGGTCTGGTCGTTATCGACGGCGATGCCGGCATCGGTAAGACCGCCCTGGCACGCCGGTTCGTCGCGGGCCTGAGCGAGGAGGTCACGCTGCTGGCGGGCGCTGACGAGGCCGAGAGATCGGTCCCCTTCGGCGTCATCGAGCAGTTCGTCGCCGGGATACCGCCCGAGCGCGTGCCGCCGTCTCTCGCGGGGCTCGCTGGCCTGTCCCGCGGCGCGGAGTCGTTCCAGGCTTCGGCCAGGGTCGGTGCCGCGCTTGCCGCCGCGCTCGCGGACGGTGGGGCCGCGCTCGCGAACGGTGGCGCTGCCGATCGGGTGTTGGTCCTTGTCGTTGATGACGTCGCGTGGGCCGACGTCGCGTCGCAGCGGGCGCTGGCTTTCGCGTTACGCCGCCTGCGGCGCGAGAAGGTCCTGTGTCTGTTGACAATGCGGAGTGGTCAGAGCGCCGCGCTCGCCGACGGACTGCGTCGGGTGCTGGTGGACAGCGCTGTCTGGTTGCGTCTGTCCGGACTGCCCGCGGTGGATCTTGGTCACCTCTGTCGGGCTGTTCGGGCGGTTCCGCTGTCGGCGCGCGCGGCCGAGCGGCTGCAGGAGGCCACGGTCGGCAACCCGCTGCACGCCCGGGCGTTGCTCGAGGAGTTGCCAGAGGACGTGCTGCGCGCCGACGACGACGGACCGCTACCGGCGCCCCGATCATTCGGGCTGGTGGTGCTCGCGCGCCTTACCTCCTGCCCCGAGCCGACGCGGCGGCTCGTCGTCGCCGCTTCCGTGTTGGGACAGGTCTGCTCGTTGGCCGCGGCGCTCAGGCTCGCCGAGATCGACGACGTCAGCGGGGACGGCGCCGATGGCCTGGCCGCGCTCGAACCGGCGGTCGCCTCCGGGCTGCTCGCCGAACGCCACGGCCCGCTCGGCCGACGTATCGCCTTCGCGCACCCACTGATCCGAGCGGCTGTCTACCATGACCTCGGTCCCATCCGTCGCTGTGCCCTGCACCGCGGCGCCGCCGACATTGTTGACGATCCGCGTGACACGCTTCGGCACCGGGTGGCCGCGTCGCCGCTGACCGACGACGCTCTCGCTGGTGACCTGGTGGAGGCCGCTGGGCAGGAAGCCTCCCGAGGGCGGTGGGCGGCCGTCGGCGATCTGCTCCTTGATGCCGCTCGCCTCACGTCTCATCGCCCAACCCGAGAGAGACGCTTCGTCGACGCGCTTGACGCCACGCTCCACGCTGGAGACGCCGCGCGCGCGGTGGCCCAGCTCGAGGACACGGAACCGCTCGCCGACGGCGCCCGATACCACTATCTCCACGGGCGGCTCGCGCTGGTTCGCGGCGACTACGTCGCCGGTGAGGCGAGGCTCCTGCGGGCCTGGGCGGAACTGACCGCGCCTCGAGCCGGGTCCCGGCCCCAGGTCCGATCCCGCTCCTTACCCCAGGCCGAGTCCTCGGACGCCACCGACGTCCGGACCGCGACCGCACGCGACCCCGCCATGGCGAGCGCGGTCTGCGAGGCGTTACTGATCGTCGGTCTGAGCTACGGATCATTCCGGTCGGGCGCGTCGTGGGCCCGCCGGGCCTTGCTCGCTCGACAGTTGGCCGGCGGGTCCAGCGGCGGCCAGCCCAGCAGCCTTCCCTATCTGGCGTTGACCGCCTACCTGTGGTCGGGACGCCTCGCGGACGCGCGGGCCGTTGCCGAGTCCGTCGAACGCGACGCTGCGGCTGGCGAACATCAACGGGAGTTGGCGCTGCTGGTCCGGGGGGTGTACAAGGCGTCCACCGACGAGATGGCCCAGGCCCGGACGATTCTGCGGGCCGCGGCGGAGGCGCACAACGGTGATGACCCGGCGGCGCCGGTCGGACTGGTGGCACTGGCGCATCTGGCCCTGGTCGAGTTCTGCCTGGGTGACTGGGATGACGCGCTTGCGCACGCCGAGACCGCCGCGGCGGCGGCCGTCGAGACCGGCCAGGCGTGGCTGGCGTTGTGGTGCCTGCTCGCCATGATCCAACCGCTCGCGGCGCGCGACCCCGAGGCGGCCGGCGTGCATGTGGCTCGAGTCGAGCACCTGCGTGTCGCGCTGACCGGCGGCCGTGCCGAGGAGTTTGTGCGCATCGCGCGAGCCCGCGTCGCGCATGCCCTCGGCGCGCACACTCGTGTTGTCGACGAGCTGGAATGGTTCGTCGCGCATCCGGCGGACGACCCGGTCCAACCCGTCAGTCTTCCCTGGAGGGTGTTCTACGCCGAGTCGCTGGCCTGTGTCGGTCGCATCGACGAGGCCGAGAAGATACTCGCCCCCCTCGAGCGGTCGGTCTCCCAACGGGGCATGAGCCTGACCGGGTTCGCCGCGGCGCGGGCGCGGGTCGCGATCGAATGGGCGAGTGGGCGGGCCGGAGCCGCCATGGGGGCATACGAACGCGCGGTGGCGACGACTCTCAGCGTGCGCCTGCCGTTCGACCGGGCACTACTCGATCTCACCCATGGTCGTTTTCTGAGCCGGGCGCGTCGGCTCGGCGAGGCGGCACAGGTCCTCGCCTCCGCCCGGGACATTTTCGCCTCGCTGCGCGCCACGCCGTACCTGACCTCCTGCGAGACCGCGCTGGCCGCGTGCATGGACGCCATGCTTCGGGTCAGGTCACCAACCCCAACCCCAACCTCCACACCAACGCCGGTCCTCATGCTGCCGGGCCGGGTGCGTGGTCTGACCCGGCGGGAGTCGGACGTGGCGCGCCTGGCCGGCGACGGGTTGTCGAACCAGAAGATCGCGGACGAACTGGTACTGAGCGTTCGCACGGTCGAATACCACCTGGGAAATGTCTACGCCAAGCTGGGCCTGCGTTCGCGCGCGCAACTGGCGGCTGTCCTGAATTCCCGGTAGCCAGCCGGTGTCTGTACCCGTGGTCCATAACCGCGTGAGCCGGTGGTATCACCGTGGCGACTGGTTCCCTGACGTACTAGCCTCCGTCCGACCGCGGTCTGCCTCCGGCGGAAGGAAGCCGTCATGCGGGTCGTTATCAACCTCTACCGCGACTCCGATGGAGGGGTTCGGGGCGACGTGCGCTCGGACGACGACCCTGCCTCGAGCACGTTCGTGGGTTGGCTTCATCTTTTTGGCCTTCTTGAACGCGTGGCTCCGGATCCACCGCCATCCTCCGCGACAGCGGACACCGGAGGGTATCCAGGTGTTTCGCCCTTGCCTGGCACCAGGTGCCCGTATCCGGTATCGCCGGTTCCTGTGGTACCTGGCTCCCGGTGGTACCGGGTTCCCCGTGGTCGGTACCCAGGTAGTTTCCCCGGGGCGTTCGCGTCAGGCTGGTCCTATTATTCAGGACAACGCTTGTGGAGTCCGGCGCCTGGAAGGATCGTCACGTGCCGATCACACCTACGTATCCCGGCGTCTACGTCCAGGAGATACCGGGCGGCGTCCACACCATCACCGGTGTCGCCACCTCGATCACCGCGTTTGTCGGTCCGGTTGGAAAAGGGCCGACCGACCAGGCGGTCGCCGTTACGAGCTATGCGGACTTCGTGCGCCAGTACGGCGATCTTGACGTTCGATACCCCCTGGGGTACGCCGTCAGAGATTTCTACGCCAACGGTGGCTCCCGAGCCGTCATCGTCCGGGTCTTCAAGACCGAGGAAACCACCGCTCGACTTCGCTTCGGCGCGCTCGTACTTGCCGCCAAAAGCGCCGGATCGTGGGCCAACGCCCTGCTTGCGCGGGTCGAGACCGATCCGGCCGCGACCAACGGCGACGCCCAGGCAATCGATCCGGGCCTGCGGGCGGAGGACCTTTTCACCCTCCGTATCAAGCTTGGCCCCGACGGAGCCGTCGAAACCTATCCTCGGGTCACGACCAAGCCGGTGGCGGACGAGGAGCGGCGGAAGGCCCACCAGCTCGACGAGGTTCTCAAGGGCTCGGACTATGTCCGTGTGGCGAGCGCGCTCGATGGTGCCCGCCCGCCCGACTCGGCATCGCCCGCTGGTCAGGACCCCTGGGCAACCCCGCCAGCGACCAGCGTCGCCGCCGCGGACACCGGGCGCGACGGCACCGGCGTGGCCCACCTTCCCCTGGCCGCTCCGGCTCCGGCTGGCGGCGGTGCTCCATCTGGCGGCGGTGCTCCGGCCGGCGGCGGTGCTCCGGCCGGCGGTGCTCCGGCCGGCGGTGCGCCAGCCCAGGCAAAGCCACCCGTGGTGCTGTGGGCGGCCTCGCCCGGCGCCTGGGGCAACGACCTGCATGTCCGGTTCGACCAGGACGGTGTGCCCGCCGCCCGCGCGGCCGCGGCCGAGAGGCTGCGGGTCGGCAACGCGGACAAGCTGTTCAACCTCGGCGTCTGGGTCGGTGATCCGACGGACCGCCCGGCCGACGAGACGTTTCTCAACATCACGTTCGCCGACAGCCCACGCCGCGTCGACCGGGTGCTGAAATCCGAGTCGAGCCTGGTGCGGGTGGCTCCGACGCCGAGCACGACCGAGGCGGCGTCGCCGCCGCTCGGCGTGACGCTGGAGGTTCCGGCCGGCTCGGGCGACGGCCGCGGCTCCGACGGCGCGCTGTTGGATCTCGCGGCCTACACGGGCAGCCCGCCCGCGAGGACCGGGTTTCACCTGCTGGACGATGTCGATCTTTTCAACATCGTCTGCGTCTACGGCGACAGCCGCGAGGAATCGGTACGCGCCGAGGTGTACGTAGCGGTCCTCACCTACCTCAGGGAGCAGCGCCGGCGCGCATTCGTGATTGTCGACCCCCCGCATGCGTGGGCGCGTAACACCCTGCTGGCCAACCCCGGCACGAGCTTCAGTGATCTTGGAATAACGGGTGTGGACGCCAGGAACGCCGCCGTGTTCTACCCGCGCATCCTCGCGCCCGACCCGTTGCGCGACGGCCAGGTCGACGCCTTTCCCCCCAGCGGCGCCATCGCGGGCCTGTTCGCCAGGACCGACGCCGAGCGCGGTGTCTGGAAGGCCCCCGCGGGGGTGAACGCGTCGATCGCCGGTGTCAGCGGCCTGACGGACCTGCTCACCGACGAGGAGAACGGCGCGCTCAACCAACTCGGCATCAACTGCCTGCGTTCCTTCCCCGTCTACGGTCCGGTGTCCTGGGGCGCGCGCACGCTGCGCGGCGCGGACCTCGTGGGCGACGAGTACAAGTACATTCCCGTGCGGCGGCTGGCGCTCTTCGTGGAAGAAAGCCTCTACCGCGGGCTGAAGTGGGTGGTGTTCGAGCCGAACGACGCCCCGCTGTGGGCGCAGATCCNGCTCAACGTCGGCGTTTTCCTGCAGGACCTTTTCCAGAAGGGTGCCTTTGCGGGATCGACCCCCAAGGATGCCTACTTCGTCCGGTGCGACGCGACGACGACCACAGCGAACGACCAGAACCTCGGCATCGTGAACGTGATCGTCGGTATCGCGCCGGTGAAGCCGGCCGAGTTCGTGATTGTTCAGCTTCAGCAGATGGCCGGTCAGCTCGCGACCTGACAGCACCGATGACGACCGACTGACGGCCGTGCCGGCACCGCCGACCACGATGCCCCTGTCGGCGGTGCCGGCCACAGCGGCATCGCCGGCGACGAGGGGCGGCGGCACGGCACACGGCCTACGACGATGCGGCGGAGGACATGGCCCAGTTCACAGTGAACGCCCAACGCTACGACCCGTACAAGAACTTCAAGTTCCGCGTGAAGTGGGACGGCCGGTACGTCGCCGGGGTGAGCAAGGTCGGTGCCCTCAAGCGCACGACCGAGGTCGTCAAACACCGCGAGGGCGGCGACCCCTCGACCAGCAGGAAGTCACCGGGCCGCACGGAATTCGAGGCCATCACGCTCGAACGCGGGGTCACCCATGATCTTGAGTTCGAGAACTGGGCGAACAAGGTGTGGAACTTCGGCGGCGGGGCGGGCGCCGAGACGTCACTGGCGGATTTTCGCAAGGACATCCTGCTGGACATCTTCAACGAGGCCGGCCAGCTCGTGCTGTCCTACCGGATCTTTCGATGCTGGGTGTCGGAGTACCAGCCCCTTCCCGACTTCGACGCGAACACCAACGCGGTGGCGATCGCCCACCTCAAGCTTGAGAACGAGGGTTTCGAACGTGACATTTCGGTGGTCGAGCCGGCCGAGGTGACGCTGTAGCGCGGTTCGGGTGGACCTGGGTGCCACGCGGGCACTGGTCCGGGCGGCCGGGTGGTCCCGGCCACGGCGGCAGGGGAGGTGGAACGAACAGATGCGCACTCCGTCAGCGCGGGTGCTGCTCGACGTGTGGGAGCACGGCATTGTCCTGCGGCCGGCCGAACGGGCGCTGCTTCTGCTCGCCGTCGCCGTCCCCGACGCCTCGGTAGCCGACCTCAGCGGCTTGTCGTTGGGCGACCGCAACCGGGTCCTGTTCACCGCGCGTCGCCACCTGTTCGGCGCCACCCTCGACGCCGTGGCGACCTGCCCCGACTGCGGCGAGGACCTCGACGTCCAGTGGGCGATTCCCGACGCGATCACGACCGCCGCCGCCGCCAGCCGCGCCGCTGGCGCCGACCGGCTCAGCGCCGAGATCGACGGATTCGTCGTCGAGTTCCGGCTCCCGACAGTGGCTGACCTGTCCGCGACGCCTCCCGGCGAGGCGAGCGGGCCCGCGTCGTCGCAGCGAGCACTGCTGCACCGATGCATCCTCGCGGCCAGTCAGCACACAACGGCGGTCGAGGCCGAGGCTCTCCCGCCGTCCGTCCTCGACGCGGTGGTCAGAACCATGGAGGCGGCCGACCCGGACGGGCTGGTGGAGATTTCGATCGAGTGCCCGGCGTGCCACGCGGTCGCGGACCTTCCCCTCGACCCAGCGGCGTTCCTGTGGGCCGACCTCGACGAATGGGCTCGGCGTGCCTTGCGTGAGGTCGCGGACCTGGCCTTCGCGTACGGCTGGTCGCAGGACGAGGTACTCGCCATGTCGGCGCGGCGGCGCGCGACCTACCTGGAACTGGTGCCCCGATGACGGGCGGGCCGGGCCCGGCCGCCAGCGGCGCGGGCGACGGGAGCAGGGCGGCGCGCCCGCGCTCGGCGGGTGGCTATCTTGCCGCCGCGGCGAACGCGGCGCGGGGCACTGGCGGGTTGCGTCCCCGCCCGCGGGCTCGCTTCGAGCCGCCTCCGGGGTCTGCCGCGCCGGCAGGCTCGGCAGGCTGGGAGGCAGCCGGGCCGGCTGATGCGGCCTGGGGCGCTGGCGAGCCGCCCGCGGGGCGGTGGACGCTCGAGACCGACGCGCCGCGCGGTCTGGGCGTCCGCGTTGACGCGGTCTTCGCGGATTTCCTCGACACGGCCAGCCAAGGGACGCCCCGGCGTGGCACACCAAGCGGAACCGGGCGAGACCTGGCGGCGATGATCGACGACGGTATCCATGCGGACGGCGGGGCCGAAGCCGACGGTTCGCGCGCGCCCCTGTCACCGGTGCCACCATTCGCGAGTCCGGCGGCCGAGCGGTTGGTGGCGGACCGGCGCGACAGTCCCTCGCCGGTCGGTGCCCCGGAGGGGACCTCGGCCGGTGAGGCGGACCGGCCGCGCGGGCGAGCGACCGCCCGCCCGGCGCGTCGCGGGGCGTCCGGCGTGCTCGGTGTCTCCGGCGTGCTCGGTGTCTCCGGCGAGATAGGCGCGGGATCGTCGACCAGGCCAGACGGCCGGTGGCCTGGCCACGAGGCATCCGCCGCCGATCCCCGGCCCGGCACGCGACCCGTGCCATCCACGCTGTCGGCCCTGCCTGGCCCTGCCCTGCCTGGCCCTGCTCTGCCCGGCCCTGCTCTGCCCGGCACGGCTCTGCCGAGCGGCTCGTCCGGTTCGTCTGGCCCGGTCGTGCGGGTCGAGATCGGCCGGATCGAGGTGCGGGCGGTCGCCCCGACGAGAGCGGGACCAGCCGGTGCCGCGGCGGCTCCCCCGGCGGCTCCCCGCGGTGTGATGAGCCTGGACGAGTACCTCGCGGCCCGACGGCGGCGAGGCCGATGAGCAACCCGCTGGCGGTCGCCGCGGTCACGCAGACACTGAAGGTCCTGCTCAGCCGCGCCACCCCGAACGTGACCACCCTGCCGCTGGACAAGGCCCGGCCCAGCGGTGACGGCGACCAACTCAACATCTTCCTGTACCAGACGGTTCTGTCCGCCGCCTGGCGCAACGCCGACCCGGTCGGAGCGCGGCCGGGCGAGCGGTCGTCTCCGCCCCTGGCTCTGTGCCTGCACTACCTCGTCACGGCCTACGGCGGGAACGAGGCCGACGCCCACGTGGTCCTCGGCCGGGCGATGAGCATCCTGCACGATCACACGACCCTCAGTGCCGCCCAGATCCGTGACGCCACGACGACGGACCTGCCCGACAGCGACCTTCACCGCCAGGCGGAGGGGGTTCGGATCACGCCCCTGGTGCTGTCGACGGACGACCTGTTCAAGCTGTGGAGCGGATTCCAGACCGCCTATCGGGTGTCCGCCGCGTACGAGGTGTCCGTCGTTCTCATCGACAGTTCCCGGCCACCATCATCGCCACCGCCGGTGCTCACCCGCGGCGAGGCTGATCGCGGACCGGTCGCGGTGGCCGGCGCCGCGCCGGTCCTGGCGTCGGCGACCCCGGACGGGCTGACGCCGGTGGTGAGCGCCGGCAGCACGGTCCGGCTTCGCGGCACCGGCCTGGCCACGGACGCGGCCACGGCGGCGCGCTTCACCAGCGCCCGCCTTCCCACCCCGATCGATCTTCCGCTCGACGCCGTCATCGGCGGGTCGGGCGAGCGCACGGTGGGCATCCCGGCCGACCCGGCGGCGCTGACGGGCTGGGTACCGGGCCAGTACACCGTCGCTGTCGTCAGCACCGTCGCGGGCGTCGGCACCTGGCTGAGCAACGAGGTGCCGATCGCGATCGGATCAACGATCACGATGGCTCCGCTCCACGCCGTCCCGGGGACGGTCAACCTGACGATCACCTGCCTGCCACGGCCCCGGCCGGAGCAACGCCTGTTGGTGATTTTCGGGAATCGCCAGATACCGATCGCGGCCGACGCGGTCGTCCAGCCCGCGGACCCCGCCCTGCCGAGCACGATCACGGTGGCTGTCGCCGGGGTGACGGCCGGGACCTACGTCGTGCGCCTGCGGGTCGACGGGGCCGACAGCGACCCGACAACGCTCGCCGGCAGGCCACCGGTAGCCGTCTTCGCGGACGCGGCCACGGTCGTGGTCGCATGATCACTATCCCGGGAGTTGGTTCCTCGGATGGTGGCTCGGTCGCCGTCGAGGACTGGCAGGAGACCAATGACCGGTTGGTCGCCGAGGCCGTAGCGACCCTGCGCGCGTGCCTGTCGAGGGCGGCGCGGCGGGTCGAGGCCGCCAGGGTCGAGGTCGCCAGGGACGAGGTCGCCAGGGACCAGACCGGTACCGCCCAGGCCGTCCCCCAGCCGCCGCCACGGTCACGACGACGTTGGTGGTGGCCCCTCGCGTTCGGGCGGTCGCGGTCCGGCGATACCGCTGTGGCCGGCCCCGCCGACAGGGGCAGCGTGGCCGCCGCTTGCGCCGTCACGACCTCGCCGACCGGTGTCCCGGTCGCGTCTGCGCTGCTTCCGACGCCACCGGCGCTGGCGGCAATCGCCCGGGCCTTCGGGTTGTCCGTGTTCGAGCGGGACGTTCTTCTGCTCTGCGCCGCGGTCGAGATCGACACTCGTCTGCCCGCCCTGTGCGCCGCCGCGTCCGGCCAGCCCGCCGTCACCTTCGCGCTCGCGATGAGCCTGCTGGACGCGCCGAGCTGGGACGTCCTGTCGCCGGNCAGGCCGCTGCTCTACTGGGGGCTGGTCGAACCGGACCGTTCGGCCGGATGCGGGCTTGTGGTCAGCCCGCTGCGGGCCGACCAGCGGATCGTCAACGCGATACGCGGGCTGGACCATCTCGACGAGCGGCTGTTGCCCGTCGTCGAGGTGGTCACGCCGGTCGCGGTGCCGCTACCGGCCTCGCAGGACGCGGTCGCCGCCGCCGCGGTCGAGTCCCTGTCGCGAGCCGGCAGCCCGGCGGCCGATGTCTCACGGCCCCTCCCCGTCGTCGCGGACGGCCGTCCTGGTCACGAATCTTCCGCGCCGATCCAGCTCGTCGGGCGAGACGCCGACACCCGCGAGCTGGTGGCCTCGCGCATCGCCGATGGTCTTGGCCGGGTGCTGTACCGGATGAAGGGCGACGCCGTGCCCACATCGGCCACCGAGCGTGACGCGATCGCCCGGGTGTGGCGGCGCGAGACCGTTCTGTCCCCGGTCGCGCTGTACATCGACGTCTCCGACGAGGAACGGCCTGACGCCGCCGGCGCCACGGCCCCGGCGGGCGACGCCGTGGCGGCGCTCGCGCGACGAGCCGGCGGAGTCGTTGTCATCGGCTCGCGCGACGCCGTGCCCGGGCTTCCCGCCGCAGCGGCGACCCTGGAGATCCCGCGCCCGACCCGCCGCGAACAGCGGGAGGCGTGGACGCGGGCGCTCGGCCTCGACGCGCGCGTGGACCCGCCCACGGTCGACGTCGGCACCCTGGTCGAGCAGTTCGACCTGGAGACGTCGGCGATCGGTGACATCGTCGTGACGACCACGGTATCGACCACGGTATCGACCGCGAGCGGCCCGGCCGATACCGCCGCCGGTGGGGACCTCACGGCACGGCTGTGGGACGCCTGCCGCGCCCGAACACGTCCCCGCATGGAGAACCTGGCCCAGCGGGTCGCGGCGGTGGCCACCTGGGATCGCCTCGTCCTGCCCGAGGCGCAGACCGCGCTGCTGCGCCAGGTCGCCGCGCAGGTCGGCAGGCGTTCGGTGGTGTACGGCGACTGGGGTTTCGGCGACCGGATGAACCGCGGCCTGGGCATCAGCGCGCTGTTCTCCGGCGAGAGCGGCACGGGAAAGAGCATGGCCGCCGAGGTACTGGCCAACGAACTGCGGCTCGACCTGTACCGCATCGATCTGTCGAGCGTGGTCAGTAAGTACATCGGGGAGACGGAGAAGAACCTGCGCCGCCTGTTCGACGCGGCCGAGACCGGCGGCGCGCTGCTGTTCTTTGACGAGGCCGACGCCCTGTTCGGCAAGCGAAGCGAGGTCAGGGACGCCCACGATCGTTACGCCAACATAGAGGTCAACTACCTGTTGCAGCGGATGGAGGCGTACGCGGGTCTGGCGGTTCTGGCGACGAACATGAAAAGCGCCATCGACCAGGCTTTCATGCGCCGGCTGCGGTTCGTCGTCACCTTTCCCTTTCCGGGCCGGCTCGAGCGCACGCGCATGTGGGAACGCGCGTTTCCGGACTCCACTCCGGTGGGGCCACTTGACGTCGATCGACTCGCCGGGCTGAGCCTCACCGGCGCCGGAATCGCCAATGTCGCCATCAACGCGGCGTTCCTGGCCGCGGCGGCTGGCCGGCCGGTGGGCATGCGCGACGTGCTCGACGCAACCCGTGACGAGCTGCGCAAGCTGGATCTGCCCTTTGCGGAGGCCGACTTGAGGTTGGAGGTGCCGGCGTGACCATGGAGATAGTGATCGATCGCGTCGTCCTGGATGGAATCGCGCTCGGTCCTGCCGGCCGCGAGCGGTTGCGCCTGGCGCTCACCGCCGAGCTGACCAGGTCGTTGGAGACGTTGCTGGCATCGGCGGATGGCGCCATGGGCGGCGCCCTTGATGGCGCGTCGGCCGCCGCGCTGGTCACCGCCGCGGTACCCCCTGTCGTTCAGGAGGTCGTCGGGCGTCCCGGGGCGGTCACAGCCAGAGCCGCGACCACGGCCACAGCCGCGCTGCCCGCGCCGTCGAGCCCTGCCCGCGGGCGCCGCTCGTCTGGACCACCCCGTGCGTCCGGTCAGCCGGGAGGCCGGCCATGACCATCTCACCTCGTCTGCTCAAGGGTGGACTGATCACCATGGACCCGGGGTCTGGGGCCATCCAGCGCGTGATCTCGCTGCAGTACAACCCAGATACGCTCACCCGCACGCTCACGGCCAAGGCGACAGGCGGGGGGAGCGGGACAGGCGGCGCGTCGGGCGAACGTTCGCAGGCACTGCGCCTGACGGGCCCAGCCGTGGAGACGTACACGGTGGAGGCGGAGCTCGACCTCGCCGACCAGTTGGAGCATTCCGGCAGCAACCGCGACGCGACGACGCTCGGCCTGCATCCCCAGCTCGCCGCGTTGGAACTGCTGGTGCAGCCGAGCGCCGCGTCGTTGGTCGCGTCCGACGCCCTGTCCCGCGCGGGACGCCTGGAGATCATCCCGGTGATGGCGCCGCTGACGTTGTTCGTGTGGAGCCCGAGCCGGACGGTCCCNGTGCGGCTGACCGAGTTCAGGATCACGGAGGAGGCGTTCGACCCGGCGCTGAACCCGATCAGGGCCAAGGTCAACCTCGGCATGCGGGTGCTGACCGTCGATGACCTCGGGTTCGACGATCGAGGGGGGACCCTGTTCCTGTCCTATCTGCGGTCGCGGGAGAGCCTGGCCGCGCGCGCCCGGGGGGCGCTGGACCAGGTGGGCGGTCTCGGAGGTCGCGGGTTCGGGGGAGGCGGCTGATGGCCGGCCTCGGTGCCGGACCGCTCCCCGGCGGGCTGGGGCAGGTCCCCGGCGGGTGGGGGCAGGTCCCCGGCGGGCCCGGATCGGCTCTCGGCGGGGTGGGAGCGATCCCCGGGGCGATCGTCCCCAGCTCCCGGTTTCCCGTCACCAGCCGATACGCCACGACCCCGATCGCAGGGTTCGTCGACGCCGCCGGCGTCACCCACCCCTACCTGCGACGGCGTCTCGTCCCCCCGCCCGAGCAGTTCGCCGCGATCGGCGAGCACACGGTGACGCAGTCCGACCGGCTCGACCGCCTCGCCGCGACCTACCTCGGCGATCCCGAGCAGTACTGGCTGTTGTGCGACGCCAACCGGGCGACCACGCCGGACACCCTGACGGCCGCTCCGGGGCGGCGACTGCGGATCACCCTGCCCGCCGGAGTGCCTGGACCGGCGCCGTATGCGTGACGGCATCCAGCTCTCGTTGATGATCGGGCCGATCGTCCCGCTGCCGGCGCCCAAGGCCGTGATGGACGCGCTGACCAGCGTCGAGGTGACAACGGACGACGACAACCCGACCGGGTTCCAGCTGACGTTCGGGCTGCCCAACCGCTCGCCGTTGCACACACTGTTCCTGCTGACCGGGGGCGCTCCGGCGCTTTTCATGCGAGTGATCGTCGTGGTGACGGTCGGCGGGGTGCCCACGGTCCTGGTCGACGGTGTGATCACGAATCATCAGGTGGCGCCGGGCAGCGACGCTTCCCACTCCAGTTTGGTGATCATGGGGGAGGACCTCACGGTCCTGATGAACCAGCAGGACTTCAGCGGGTTTCCGTTTCCCGCCGCTCCGGCCGAGGGCCGGGTCGCGCTGCTGCTGGCCAAGTACTCGGTTCTCGGGCTGGTGCCCCTGATCGTCCCGAGTGTCCTGGTCGACGTGCCGATCCCCACTGGCGGGATTCCCCATCAGCAGGGCACGGACCTGGCCTATATCCGGGACCTGGCGGACAAGGTCGGCTACGTCTTCTACCTGGAGCCCGGCCCGAAGCCCGGGGTCAACATCGCCTACTGGGGCCCACGGGTGAAGGTCGGCGTGCCGCAGCCCGCGCTCAACGTCGACTTCGACGCTCACACCAACGTCGAGAGCCTGACGTTCGCCTTCGACGCGCAGCGCAACAGGATTCCCACGGTCTTCCTCTACAACGAGCAGACCAAGGCGGTGATCATGATTCCGATTCCGCCGATCACGCCATTGAACCCGCCGCTGGGACTGATTCCGCCGCCGCCGACGAGTCTCGGAGATTTCACCCCGGTGTCGTCGGAGCTGTCGAAGTACTCGCCGGCGCGCGCCATCATGATCGGCCTGGCGAAGGCGTCGGGCTGGGTGGACGCGGTGACCGGTCAGGGCACCCTGGACGTCGTCCGCTACGGACGGGTGCTGCGGCCGCGTCAGCTCGTGGGCGTGCGCGGTGTCGGGCCGGCCTACGACGGGCTGCACTACGTCACGAAGGTCACCCACAAGATCACGTTGGATTCGTACACGCAGACGTTCGGCCTGAGCCGCAACGGCCTGCTGTCCACCGTCCCTGCGGTGATGCCGTCATGACCTCCGACAGGAGAGCCCCATGAACCACGGTGGTGCGACCGGCGGTGCTGACGCGCCCGGCGCCCGTCGCTACTACGGCAAGTACCGGGGCACGGTCGTCATCAACGTCGACCCCGAGCAGCGGGGTCGGATCATGGCGCTGGTGCCCGACGTGCTGGGCCTGACCCCGTCGAGTTGGGCGATGCCCTGCGTGCCGTTCGCCGGCAAGGGTTCGGGTGCCTACCTGGTGCCCGAGGTCGGTTCCGGGGTCTGGATCGAGTTCGAACAGGGCGACCCGGACTTCCCGATCTGGGTGGGTGGCTTCTGGGGAGCGGCGCTGGAGGTACCCCCGACCGCGCTCGCGCCGCCGCCGATTCCACCCGGCCAGAACGTCGTGATCTCCACGACCGGGCGGGCCTCGATAACGCTGAGCGACTCGGCGCCGACCCCGGCCACGGGCGGCATCGTGCTGCGCAGCGTTGGCGGCTCGATGATCGTGGTGAACGACAGCGGGATCTACCTGCGATCCGCCGGCGGGGCGACGATCACGATGATCGGCCCGACGGTCGACGTCAACAACACGGCCCTGACGGTGACGTGACGCGATGCCCGGATTCCTGCTGCACCCAGGCGCCCAGGTGACGTGTTCCCACGGCGGCCAGGCCGCGCCGACCGCCACCAATCCTCGGGTGAGCGTCACCTTGGTACCGACCACGGTCGTCGGCTCGCCGTGGTCGGTGGCCGGCTGCGCCAACCCACCGAACAGCGGCGGGCCGTGCACCGTCGTCCAGTGGGTGGTCGGGACAACCCGGGTCACCTCCGCCGGCCAGCCGCTATTGATCATGGGTGGCCAGGCGATCTGCTCGCCGACGCCGGCCCCCGCGCTGACCCTGTCCGCCCAGACCCGTGTGATCGCGACCTGACATGCGGGTGGGCAGATGACAGCGGGTAAGCGGACGGCCGCGGGTGAGCAGATAACGGAGGGGGTGGCCAGATGACGGATGGACCGGGAACGGCGGCGCGGGCTCAGACGCAGGTCGGTTTTCCCTTCCGGTTCGACTCGCTCGGCCGGACGGCCGGCGCCTCGCCGGACGAGCACGTTCGCTACCTGATCATTCAGTTGTTGCTGACCAACCCCGGTGAACGGGTCAACCGCCCGGAGCTTGGTGGCGGTCTGGCGAGTCTCGTGTTCGCCCCGGCGCGCGATGAGATCGTCCCCGCGCTCGAGTTCGCGCTGTCCGCGGCGCTCGCGCGCTGGCTCGGTGACGTCGTCGACGTCGAACGCCTGACCGTCGGCACCCGGGACTCCCGGATCGAGATCAACGTGGACTACGTCGTACGCCAGACCGGGCAACGGCGCTCGGACACGATCGACGCGGGGCAGGCGCCATGACTCCCGAGGGCGGTGACGCCGCCGGGGCCGGCGGGGCCTCGGCACGCGCGGACGCCTCGGCACGCGCGGACGCCGTGGCCTGCGCGGGCGCCGAGCGGCGCCGTCGGGTGCGCGCGGCGCGTGCGCTCACCGGCCTGGACTACCTGGAGGTGTCCGACGACGGCCGGGAACTGACGGTCCATCTGCTTGGTCCCGTCCCGGGAGACCTGCCGAAGGAGTCCATCCAGGTCACCGGCGGCCGCCGGGTCACCGGCCTGCGGGTGCTGGCGGCCGAGTCACGACCGTCCGGCTCGCCCGACCGGGACGATCAGCTCCTCGTCCGCCTTGACCGGCCAGGAGACCCGTCCACCTACCGGCTTGGCGTTGTCGCGCTCGACGCGGACGGTCGGCCCACCGACCGGCCCGCCCCAGGCTTCGATCCGCGCTATGCCTCGCTCGCGTTCACCTTCGCGGCGGGATGCGTTGGCGTTGGGGTTGCCGCCGGCGGCACCCACGGGTGTGGGGGCGGCGGCGGGTGCGGATGCGGGTGCTCGCCCGGGGCCGGGACCGGATCGGACACCGTCGAGCCCGGTGTACCGCCCCTGACCGCGAACTACCTTGCCAAGGACTACGCCAGCTTCCGGGAACTGCTGCTCGACCGGATGGCGCTCGTCGTCCCGGGCTGGCGGGAGCGTCACGCGCCCGACCTCGGCGTCGCGCTGGTCGAGATCCTGGCCTACGTCGGCGACCACCTTAGCTACTACCAGGACGCGGTGGGGACCGAGGCGTACCTCGACACCGCCCGCCTGCGCACCTCGGTGCGCCGGCACGCGCGCCTGGTCGACTACCGGATGCACGAGGGCCACAACTCCAGGACCTGGGTCTGCCTGACCACCGACGGCGATCACACCTTCGCCGCGGCCGAGATCGCCTTCATCACCACCCCGGCGGGCGTGCTGTCGCGGCCGCCGCCCATGATCACGCCCGCCGACCTTGAGCGCGTCCCCGACAGCGCCTACCTGTGGTTCGAACCGGTCGGCTCTGCCCCGGTCCGCATGCTCCCCGCCCACA
The DNA here is from genome assembly GCF_001414035.1 of Frankia sp. ACN1ag. NCBI lineage: Bacteria > Bacillati > Actinomycetota > Actinomycetes > Frankiales > Frankiaceae > Frankia > Frankia sp. ACN1ag. The sequence continues at coordinate 261,847 of NZ_LJPA01000006.1, forward strand.
ACGAAATATCGATCTATACGTGGGGGGACACGGAGTGTTACCTGCCCGCCGGGGCCACCCGCGCGACCCTCGTCGAGAGACCGGCGCGAGCGCTCGATCTTCGCTCCGGTGACGCCGTGCTGTTCGAGCAGGCACGCGGCCCGGTGAGCGGACAGCGCGAGGACGCGGACCCGACCCGTCGCCAGGTCGTCCGGCTCACCGCCGTCACCCGGTCCGTCGACCCGCTGACCGGTCAGCAACTGCTGGAGATCGAGTGGGACACCCGCGACAGGTTGCGCTTCCCGTTCCCGCTGTCCGCGGTCGGGCCGGCGCCGGCCTGTGCGCGTATCGACGAGATCAGTGTCGTCAGGGCGAANCTCGTCCTTGTCGACCATGGCCGTAGCCTGGGGGAGGATCTGCCGGCGGTGCGCGCGATCGAGGAACATTCGGCCTGCATCGAGGGATGCCCGGACGTCTCGGTCCGGGTCGCGGAGAGGTACCGCGCCGTGCTGTCCCGAGCGCCGCTGACCCGCTGGTCGCCGTTGCCGGTCGACCTGCCCGCCTCGGCGGTGCTTGTCGACCCGGACCCGCGCGCGGCCCTGCCCGCCCTGGAGCTGACCAGCGTCGAGGGCGGCGCCCGACCGAGATCGTCGCGGCGCTGGACGGTCCGGCCCGACCTGCTCGCCAGCGGTCCCGATGATCGCCACGTCGTCGTCGAAACCGATGACGACGGCGTCGCCCACCTGCGGTTCGGTGACGGTGTGCTCGGCCGGGCGCCCGCGGCCGGCGAGGCGTTCACGGCGCGCTGTCGCATCGGCAACGGAACCGTCGGCAATATCGGCGCCGGCTCGCTCGCGCACCTTGTCTGCCTGGCCGGCCGGCCGCCCAGCGGCCTGGCCATCACCGTGACCAACCCGGTGCCGGCAACAGGCGGCCTCGCGCCCGAGAGCGTCGCCGAGGCGAAGGCGCACGCGCCGGTCGCCTTCCACCGCGGCCGTGAGCGGGCGGTGACCGCCGCCGACTATGCCGAGCTCGCCGCGCGGGACTTCCCGGATCGGGTCCAACGGGCCGATGCCGAGCTGCGCTGGACCGGCTCCTGGTACGAGGCCCGGGTCGCCGTCGACCTGTTCGGCCAGGCTGGTCCCGACCTTTCGTCCCTGCCCGGGATACGCGACCNCCTCGAGCTCTACCGGCGCGTCGGCCACGACGTGGCCGTGCGTCCGGCGGTCGAGGTCGGCATCGACGTGACGATCGCGATCGAGATCGCGGCTCACCACCGGTTCGCCGACGCCCGCGCCGAGATCCTCGCGCTGCTGGGGGCCGGCACGCTCCCGGCCGGCCGGCGGGGTCTGTTGCACCGGGACGCGCTCACCTTCGGGGACGGGGTCCACGCCAGCCGGCTGGTCGCCGTCGCCGCGTCCGTGCCGGGCGTGCTCAACGCCGTCGTCACGACACTGCGCCGGCATGGCGACCCGGATTCGGCCGACGTCGCGGCCAGCGGCACCCTGACACTCGGTCCGGCCGAGATCCCGCGTCTGGACAACGACCCCGCCTATCCCGAGCACGGCGTCCTGCGCATCGAACAGGGCTGCGGGTCATGACCGGCTCCGGCCGCGGGGGCGGCGCGGCGGAACGCCCGACCATCCACAACCGCGCTGGCCTCGACGCGATCGGTTACCGGGCCGGGACGCACGCGACGTTCCTGCGCGCGATGCTCGCGCGGCTGTCCGACCCCGACCTGAAGGGCCTTCGGAGACCCGGCCCGGCCGACCACGATTCCCCTGTCGGCGGGGCCGGTCCCAGCGGTATCGCGGGCGCGCGCACCGGCGACGACTTCGCGATCGCGCTGCTCGACGGGTGGGCGACGGTAGCCGACGTCCTGACCTTCTACCAGGAGCGCATCGCCACCGAGGGCTACCTTCGCACCGCCACGGAGCGTTTCTCCCTCGTCGAGCTGGCCCGCCTGATCGGATATCGCCCGCGCCCGGGCCTGGCCGCGACGACCTATCTCGCGTACACCGTCGACGCCGGACAGACCGCCGTGATCCCGGCGGGAAGCAAGGTCCAGAGCGTTCCTGGGCCGGCCGAGCTGCCAAGGACCTTCGAGACGGCACTGACGCTTCAGGCTCGCGCCGGCTACAACAGCCTGCCCGTCCGTCGGTCACGTCCGGAGCCGCTGACCGCCGGGGAGCTGGCCGACCCCACCCGCCCGTTCACCCTCGCGGGCGTCACCGACCTGAGGGTCGGCGACCATGTCCTGGTCACCGCCGCTCTTGCGGGGGCGGGCGCGGGGTCAGGCCCGGCGCACCGGCTGTTCACGGTCGCCACCGCGGTGCCGGATCTGACGACGGCGACGACCGTCGTCACGCTGTCACCCGGCCCATCCGACGCGGTGTTCCCCGCTCTTATGGGCGTCGCGGGACTGGTCGTGAGGACTGCCGAGCGGCGGACAGCGGGTCTCCTCGAGCGGGCGCCGGACTCCCCGGAAAGGGGCGACCTGGGCCGCTTCGCGCTCGACGGCCTCGTGCGGGACCTGACCAAGCCGGCGTCGATTCCGCCGCCCAGCCCGCTCGAGCTGCGTCGGGACGTGACCGCGATCTACGGCCGGCGGTCGGCCGCCGTCACGCAGCTGCTCGGCGTGCTCGTCCCAGCCCTGTCCGACAGCCTGTCCGTCGCGGTCGGCGGCCTCACCGTCGAGCGGGACAGGGCGACCACAGCGGACAGGCTGCGCGTCAGCGCCGGGCTTTTCGGCAACGTGGTGCCCGTGGCGACCCGGGTGAACGACGGAACGGTCCGCTACGTCGACCCGCTGGACGTCAACGAGATCATGTCCTCGCCGGAGGAGGTTTTCGGGATCGGCCAGCCCGGCGCGTATCTGCCGTCCGGGCACCTCTACCTCGACGGTGAGTATCCGGGAATCCAGGCCGGCGGGACTATCGCGATCGCGTTCGAGGACACCCTGGCGGTCACGACCGTTGCCCAGGCCGACACGGTTCTGGTGAGCGCACTCGGGATGACCATGAAGGTCACGAAGGTGACCCTTCCGGACGGCGTCACGTGGCCGCGCCGCCTGGACGACGACGACCCGAACTCGCCGAGCGCGCACATGCCGCAACGGTCGATGCGCTTCGTGGAGGTGATCCGCTCGGCACGGGTGTACGCGGTGCCGACACCACTGGCGCTCGCGGACGCCTCACTTGACGACGTCGACGTGGCCGACGACCTGATCGAGCTGGCCGAGCTTCGGCCCGATCTGGAGCCCGGCCGCTGGGTGATCGTCGCGGGGGAGCGGACGGACCTCTCCGTCCCGGTTCCCGGCGCCGAGCTCGCCATGGTCGCTTCCGTCGAGCAGCGGGTCGCCACGATCGGCGAGTACGCCCCGAAACCCGTGCCCACCGGCAAGGAGGATGGGCAGACGCCCGTCAACCCTGACCCTGAGCTGCCAGGCGACACCGTCCACACCTTCCTGCGGCTGTCGACCCCGCTCGCCTACCGCTACCGCCGCGCCAGCGTGGTGGTGCATGGCAACGTCACGCCCGCCAGCGACGGTGACAGCAGGACCGAGGTCCTGGGCGCCGGTGACGCGCGCACCCCGTTCCAGACGTTTCCCCTCCGGCAACCGCCGGTCACCCACCTGCCCGCGCCGACGGTGACGGGCGCGGCGAGCACGCTGAACGTGTACGTCAACGACGTCGCCTGGAGCGAGGTCGACGACTTCCTCGACGCCGGTCCGACCGATCGGTGCTATGTCGTGCGCGCCGAGGACGACGGCCAGACGTCGGTCGTGTTCGGCGACGGCGCGCGGGGTGCCCGGCCACCGACCGGCGTGGAGAATATCCGCGCGACCTACCGTAGTGGCCTGGGAGCGGCAGGCAACGTCGGCGCGGGCAGGATCACGGTCGCGACCTCGCGCCCGCTCGGAGTCCGCGAGGTCACCAATCCGCTGCCGGCGACCGGCGGGGTGGACCGCGAGGGCCTCGAGGCGATCCGGAGCAACGCGCCACTGACCGTCCGGGCGTTGGACCGTCTCGTCTCGGTCCAGGACTACGAGGACTTCGCCCGGGTCTTCGCCGGTGTCGGCAGCGCGAGCGCCGCACTGGTGTCCGACGGCCGGCGCCAGGTCGTGCACGTCACCATCGCGGGGATCGATGACGCGCCCATCGCCCCCGACTCGGCACTGACCCGCAACCTGCTCCGGGCGCTGGTGGAGCTTGGCGACGCCGATCTACCGGTCAAGGTCGGCGCACGCGCCCTGCGCGCCCTCGTGATCGTCGCCGGGGTGCGGGTCGGCGCCGGCCGCCGCTGGGAGGTCGTCGAGGCCACGCTGCGTAACAGGCTTGCCGAGGGGTTCGGTCCGGATCGCCGCGTCATCGGCCAGGGCGTTGCCCAGGCCGAGGTCCTGCGCGTCATGCACTCGGTCGCCGGCGTCGACCACGTCACGCTGACCGGCTTCGACGGGTACGGCGAGAGCGAGCTGGTCGCGGCCACGGTGCCCACCCCCGCGCTGCGCGCGGTCGTGCGCGCCGCGCCCGCGTCGATGCCGCCGCCGACGAGACGACAGCCCAGCGGCGAGTCCGCGCCGCCGATCCAGCCCGCGGAGTTCGTGATCCTGCGTCCTGCCGTGGCCGACACGCTGATCCTCCAGGAGCTGACATGACCGGCGACCAGCGGATCGATCGCCTCTACGAGCTGCTGCCCGCCGTCTACCGGGTCCGGGACTCCGCGATCGGCCATCCCCTGCGCGACCTGCTCCGGGTTGTCGCCGAGCAGGTCAACATCGTCGAGGACGACATCGCGGGGCTCTACGACAACTGGTTCATCGAGACCTGCCAGGACTGGGTCGTGCCGTATCTCGGTGAGCTGATCGGCTGGCGGCCGGTGGGGGGCGCCGGTGATCTCGCCGGCGCGACGGGAGCGTTGGCACGGGCGCTCGCGCCGCGCCGCGAGGTCGCGGCGACGATGGGCGCGCACCGACGCAAGGGCACGCTGTCGTTGCTTGAGGAACTGGCGGGCACGGTCGCGGGGTGGCCCGCCAGGGCGGTGGAGTTCTACCGGTCGCTCGCGGTGTTCCCCAACGTCAACCACTGGCATCCCGAGCGCGGGCGCGCCATCGATGTGCGTCGCGCCGGACTGGCCGAGGCCATCGACGGCCCGTTCGACCCCACCGCACGTGTCGTCGACGTCCGGCGGATCTCGTCCGCCCATCAGCCGGGCCGGTACAACATCCCCAACGTTGGTGTGTTCGTCTGGCGGGTGCCCGCCTATGCGGTGACCGCCGCGCCGGCTGTCTGCCTGGAGGAGGTCAGCGCCGGCTCGTTCATGTTCAGTGTCATCGGCGCGGACACCGCCCTGTTCACCGGGGACGGGCCGCCGACCCCGATCCGGCGGTGGGCGCTGGCGCGTGGGCTGGACGCCTTCTACGGTCCGGGACGCGCGTTCGAGATCGAGGTGGAGACGGGGGAGGGCCCCACGGCGCGCCGCCGCGCCCTGAGCGCCGCCGAGGTGGCGGTCGCCGACCTGAGCGGATGGTCCTACGGCCCGGGCGAGCATGCCGTGGTCGCGGTGGACCCGGAGCTGGGGCGGATGGCGTTCGCGCCCGGGTCGCCACCCAGCCGGGTCTGGGTGACCTACCACTACGGCTTCTCCGCCGACCTCGGTGGCGGCGAGTATCCCCGGGACGTGCCGCAACCGGGCACGGACACCTTCTACAGGGTGGTGCGCAAGCCGTACCCGTTGCCTGACCTGCGCGTCACGGCGCCCGGCGATCCCCGTCCACCGGCCGGGCCGGCGCAGCGGGAAGCGCGGGTGGAGCAGAACGAGCGGGAGGGCGCGTTCGGCCAGCCGGNCGCGAGCGTGGCCGAGGCGCTGAAGGAGTGGGAAGCCGTGCGAGGCCGTTACCCTCGCGCGGTCATCGAGATCGCCGACAACGAGGTCTACACCGACGTCCTCGACATCCGGCTGCGCGTCGGCGAGAGCTTGGAGATCCGGGCCGCCGAGGGACGACGTCCCGTGCTGTACCCGATCGACCGGGCCCCCGGCGCCGCGGACGCGCCGAGGGTGCGCGCCGAGGCCGGCCGTTCGGGCGGAGCCGACGGGGGCTGCTTCCGGCTCGACGGTGTGATCGTCGCCGGCCGCCCGTTGCGGGTCGAGGGTTCGCTGACGCGCGTCGAACTGCGCCACTGCACCTTCGTCCCCGGCTGGGACCTGCGTTCTGACCGCGAGCCCCGCCGTCCGGCGGCGCCCAGCCTCGAGCTGTACCTGACCGACGCGGCGGTCAGCATCGAGCGCTGCGTGGTCGGATCGATCCAGGTCTACGAGCGCGCCGCGACCAGCGATCCCGTCGAGATCACCATCACCGGCAGCGTGATCGATGCAACCAGCTCGACGCGGGAGGCCATCGGCGCCCCCAACTGGCCGCTCGCGCACGCGACCGTGTGCCTGCGCGACACCACGGTGTTCGGAACCGTGCTCACGCACGCGATAAGGCTCGCGAGCAACTGCGTGTTCACCGGTCAGGTGCGGGTGGCGCGCTCACAGTTCGGCGCCATCGACAACAGCTATGTCCCGCCGGGCTCCCGGACCCCGCCCCGCCGCGACTGCCAGCCGGACCTTGTCGAGGCGTCACTACGGTCGCGGGCGGACTTCGCGGCTCTGGGGTCTTCGGCGGCGAAGGCGGCCGCGCTCGCGGCCGAACGCGCCCGGGTCCTGCCTCGCTTCGTCGATGAGCGCTACGGGTCCTACGGCTATGCCCGTCTCGCCGACGGCTGCCCAACCGAGATCACCCAGGGCGCGGACGACGAGGCCGAGGTGGGCGCGTTCCACGACCTGTACCAGCCCCAGCGACTGGCCAACCTGCGGGCGCGGCTGAGCGAGTTCAGCCCGGCCCGTGTCGACGTCGCCGTAGTAGCGGTGACCTGACCACATCAGACGAGTGAGCGTCAGGCGAGTGAGCGTCAGGCGAGGGAGACAGTGATGCGCGGCGACTTCTCGGCATTCTGGGCGGCCGACGACGTCTACAGCCAGGTGTTCATGCAGCAGGGCAGGGTGCTGCTCGACCGTGACTGGAACGACAGCGTCACCGCCCTCGTCGCCGGCCAGCGGCGGATGATGGCCGACCTCATCGGGCCGCACGGCGGCCCCGCCGACACGCCGGACGCGGTGGGACGGTGGCCCGAGGCGACCAGGCTCGGCTTCGGCGTCGCGGTGGGCGACGACGGCGCGGTCACGATCGGCGCCGGCGTGTACTACGTCGACGGCATCCGGTGCGTGAACCCGGCGCCGGGTTGGAACGCGGCCGCCGGCGCCGTCCCCGATCCGGCCGTCGGGGTGCGCATGGAGGACCAGCCGTTCTCCCCGTGGCTGCTGGACTCCTCCCCGCCGGCACCGAAGCCGCCGTACCTCGTGTACCTCGATGTCTGGGAGCAGCACGTCACCGCGTTGGACGACCCGCGCGTGCGGGAGGTCGCCCTCGGGGGAGCCGACACCGCCACCCGCGCCCGCGTGATCTGGCAGGTCCAGACCAGGCAGATTCGCGACGACGACCGCTGGCTCGGCCTTCCTGACGACAGGTCGTTCCAGGCACTGAACGCGTGGAAGCCCGCCTTCCCGCTGCGCGAGCTGCGGTATCGGCTCGCCGGCCGCGCTCCCGCGCTCAAAGTCAGGACCGCCGAACCCGACCCCCGCTCCGACGCTCCGTGCCTGGCACCTCCCGACGCGGGGTACCGGCGGACGGAGAACCAGCTTTACCGGGTCGAGATCCATTCGGTCAACCCGCAGGATCGCGGCAAGGCGACCTTCGTGTGGTCGAGGGAGAACGGCTCGGTGGTGGCCGACTGGCTCGGGCTGGAAGGACAGGCGCTCGTCGTCACCGGCGTGCGGGACAAGGTCCACGGTTTCGCTCCCGGCGACTGGGTCGAGCTGACCGATGACCGTTACGAGTGGGCCGGACGTCCGGGACCGTTGGTGAGACTGGCGTCCATCGAGCCGGACCGGCTGCTGATCGATCCCACAACGGCGAAGAGCCCGCTGGTCGAGCCTGAGGACACCTGGCATCCCAAGGTCCGACGTTGGGATCAGCGCCTCGGCGTGGCGCCGGCCGGACCGGGCGACCTCGCCGTGCTCGAGGGATCGGGAGACTCCGGATGGCTGCGGGTGGAGGACGGCATCGAGATCCAGTTCCAGGAGCCCAGCCCCGATCCTCCCGAGCCGAACGCCTACCACGTCGGCGACTACTGGGTCTTCCCAGCCCGCGCGGAGACCGGCTCCGTTATCTGGCCGACGGACAACGACGACCCGATCGCTCTGCCCGCGCGCGGTGTCGAGCACCACTACGCGCCCCTGGCCATCGTGACGAACGACAACGGGGCCGTCGACCTGCGCAAGGTGTTCGGACCGCTGGTCAAGGACCTGCCGTGAGCGTGGCGCGTCAGCCCGCCGCGCCCCGGCCCGGGAGTCCTCGCCCAGCCGCGAGGACGAGCGGTACGAGGCGCAGGACTGGGTGGCGTCCGCGTTCGCTGACCATTTTCGCACCGACGCCTTCGCCTCGGGCCACCTTGTCTCCGGCGACGCCGGGCGGCGACATTGCGAGGAGTTCTACGCGGCCAACCGTGGGAAAATCATCGCCGCGCTCAGCTCCTGCGTTCTGCTGGACCGACTGCCGAAAGAGCTGGCGCTCGCCCTCGCAGGTGTTCTGAACTCCGCACAGGGGTGGGCGATGGGCCGCGGACAGCGCCACTGATGGCGTCGAGGGAACCCGGCGGTGGTTCGGGGACCAGGAGGAGGGTGTTCGTCGCCTTTACGGACTTCCGTGAGTCGACGGCACGGGCCCGAGTCAGGCCGCTGGGCTGGGGCCNAATGCTCGCAGGAAGGTGGCGACCGCGCTGCGCGCCACCCGGCGCAGTTCGGCGTCGGGCACATGGCGGGTGCCCATCCGTGAGCGCCCCTCCATCGGCCCCACCAGCAACGCCTTGAGCTGCTCGGCCGCCTCGCCCGGATCGCTCACGCTCAACTGTCCCGCCACCGTCAGCCGCGCCAGCCGATCCGCGAGGGCGTCGGTCACCGCGTCCACCGCCCGGCCCTGGATCAGGTCCAGCAGCTCCGGAGCCTGGCTGACCTCCGCATACGCCAACCTCCGCAGCGCCGCCGATCGGTCGTCGTTGAAGCACTGCAGCAGCCGGAACCCCGCCGCCTCCAACGCCGCGCGCACGTCGCGCACCGGTTCGCGCAGGCCGCTCAGAGCGGTCATGTTCCGGGCGAACGTGCGTTCCGCCTCTGCTGCGATCACCTCGCGCAGCAACCCGAGCTTGTCGCCGAAGTGGTTGTAGACCGTGTGCTTGGCCGCGCCGGCCTGCGCGGCGATCGTTTCGACACTCGCCGGTGCGTAACCTTCCCGCGCGAACACGTCGAAGGCCGCGTCGAGAATCGCCTGCCGCTTGTCCAGCCGGCCCCGCGGCACTGCGGCCTTCGTGACCTGCTCCGGCCCTCGACGCGTCACGCGCCCACCGTAGCAATGCCTCGATCGTCAGGCCCGACAACGGCTGCGGCGGCCAGGGTCACCGACCGGTGGGGGTCTCATCGGAGTGTGGGCCGGCCGAGGCCCGGGGCGGTGCCGGTGGCGACGAGGCCGGCGGCGGGGGTGATGAGGCGGCGGGCGATGAGCCACTCGCCGTCGTGGCGGCGGTAGGTGTCGTCGACGAGCCCGATGGTGGTCCAGTCCGCCGGCCGCTGCTGCCCGCCGGGGGTCTGGGTCGCGGCCCAGTGCCAGACGGTGGCGTAGCCGGTGAGTCGGGGTTGGCCGGTGCTCCAGTCGATGTCGGGCGGCGCGCTGGTGTGGGCGGCGGCGGGCCCGATGATCCGGTGGTGCGCGGTGGCGGGTGGCCGGCCGGCCAGCATGAAGTCGACGAACTCGGCGCGCCCGGCGAAGCGCTGCGGCGGGCCGGGCATGATCCGGTATTCGATGTCGGCGTCGGGGGTGAAGCAGCGCTGGCCGAGCAGGTCGTACCGGCCGGCGTCGGCAAGCAGGAAGAAGCGGAAGTGGGTGTGCCGGATGGCGCGCTCGGNGTCGAGGCGGTCGAGGGCGGTCGTCATGGTGCTCGACTCCCTGGTCTGGTGTCGCTGGCGACGGCGGGTCGGCGAGATCGATGGGGAAGGTGGGTCGGCGGCCGATCGGGGTCGGCGCAGTCAGCGGGTGTGGGCGGGGTCAGCGGGTGGCGGTGGGGGCGAGCCGGCGGCGACCAGCCCGGCCACGGCCGTGACGCGTCGGCGGGCGATGAGCCAGCGACCGTCGCGGTGGCGGTAGACGTCCTCGACCAGGCCGACGGTGGTCCAGTCGGCGGGGCGCAGGTCGCCGAGGTGGGCGTGGNCGGTGTACCAGTGCCAGCCGGTGGCGTAGGCCGACAGGTGGGGCTGACCGCTGCTGTCCCAGTCGACGACGGCGAGTCCGGGTACGTGCGCGGCCATCTGGAACTGCGGCGCGACGGCGGTGAGCAGGTGCCGGGTGAACTCGTCGTGGCCGCGCAGCCGATGCGGCGCCGGTAGGTGGAAGTCGAGATCGGCGTCGGAGGTGAGGCATTCGGCGGCGATGCGTTCGTACCGGCGGGTGTCGACGAGCCGGAAGAAGCGGACGAAGGTGCGCTGGATGTCCCGTTCGGCCTCCAGCCGGGCGAGGCGGGCGGCCGCGCCGCCGGCTGGTGCTGTGCCGGCGTCGGCTGTGGCGGCGTCGGCTGTGGCGGTGTCGGCTGTGACGGTGTCGGGTGTGGCGGCGTCAGGGCTTGTCACGAGTGTGCGGTCCTTTGGTTCCTCTGAGAGCGGTGCTCGCGCCGGGAACGGCGGCGAGCAGGTCGCGGGTGTGGTCGTGGCGGGGACGGGTGAACACCGCACCGGTGGGGCCGGTTTCGACGATGCGTCCTGCCTGCATGACGGCGACGCGGTGGGCGAGCTGGCTGACGACGGCGAGGTCGTGGGAGATGAACAGGTACGCCACACCGGTCTCGTCCTGGACGCGGGCGAGCAGGTCCAGGACCTGGGCCTGGACGGAGACGTCGAGAGCCGAAACCGGCTCGTCGCAGACGATCAGTTCCGGTTCGAGGGCGAGGGCGCGGGCGATCGCCACGCGTTGCCGTTGGCCGCCGGAGAGTTCGGCCGGCTTCCGGTCCAGCAGTGCGGCGGGAAGGGCTACCCGGTCGAGCAGCTCCTCGACCCGGGTCCGGCGCGTGGCGCGGGTGCCGATGCGGTAGGCGCGCAGCGGCTCGGAGATCACCTGGGCGATGGTGTTCCTGGGGTCGAGGGAGGCGTAGGGGTTCTGGTAGACGAGTTGGACGCGGCGCCGCAGAGCCCGTAGCGCCGCGCCGCGGGCGGTGGTGACGTCCTGGCCGTGCAGACTGATCCGTCCGCTGCTGGCGGGCAGCAGCCGAACGATCATGCGCGCCGTGGTGGTCTTGCCGGAGCCGGATTCCCCGACGAGGGCAAGCGTCTCGCCGGGCTGGATGGTGAGGGCGACGCCGTCGACGGCCGGGCCGCCACCGGCTGCGCCGCCCGGGAAGTATTTGGTGAGGCGCTCGACGGTCAGGAGCGGGACGGCGGCCGGTCCGGTCGGGGGCGGCGGTGCGGCGTGGGGCAGTGACCTCGGCGGTGTGAGCAGGCTTGGTGCGCTGGACAGGAGCTCGCGGGTGTAGGGATGGCACGGGCGGGTGAGGATCTCGCGGGCTGGACCGGCTTCCACGATGCGCCCGGCGGTCATGACGGCGACGCGGTCGGCGCGCTCGGCGGCCACGGCGAGGTCGTGGGTGACCAGCAGGATGGCCGTCCCGGTGGTGCTCGCGAGGTGCTGAAGGTGGTCGAGGATGCGCCGCTGGACGGTGACGTCCAGCGCGCTGGTGGGTTCGTCGGCGATCAGCAGCCGCGGTCCGGCGGCCAGCGCGATGGCGATCAGGACTCGTTGACGCAGCCCTCCGGACAGCTCGTGCGGGTACTGCCGCGCCCGGTGCTCGGCGTCGGGCACCCCGGCCTGGTCAAGCAGTGCGACGGCGCGGACGGCGGCGTCGTGGCGGTGGGCGAGCTGGTGGATGCGCAGCACCTCGGCCACCTGAGCGCCGACGCGCCGGATCGGATTGAGCGCCACGCCCGGGTCCTGCGGCACCACGCCGATGTGCCGACCGCGCAGCGCCCGAAGCTGCCGGTCGGGCAGGCTGGTGAGGTCGTGGCGGCCGAAGAGCACCTGCCCGGCATCGATGCGGCCGGCGGGTGGCAGAAGTCCGGCGATCGCGTGCGCGGTGGTCGTCTTACCCGACCCCGATTCACCGATCAGGGCGAGCGTCTGCCCCGGGGACAGGTCGATGTTCACGTCGTGGACCGCCCGCAGCGGCCCGGTGGGGGTGCGGTAGGACACCGACAGCGACCGCACCACCAGCAGCAGATCTTCCTGCGGGCTGGTCGGCCCGTTTCTGTCCGTGTTCATCGGGTTGCGCCGTCGATGGCCCGGGAGATTCGGCCGGTGGCCAGGACGAGCGCGGCGACGGTCGCGCCGGGCAGGGTGGACAGCCACCAGGCGCCGGCGAGGTAGGTGCGGCCGTCGGAGATCAGGCTGCCCCACTCCGGTGCGGGTGGGGCGGCGCCGTAGCCGAGGAAGCTCAAGGCCGAGACCGACAGCACCGCACTGCCGACATCCAGGGCGGCCAGGGCGAGGACCGGGCCGGNGGCGTGCGGCAGGACGTGGCGGGCCAGCACGCTGGACCAGCCCGACCCTGAGGCACGAGAGGCCTCGACGAACACGGACTGCCGCACTTTCAGCACCTCGGCCCGAGCGACGCGGGCGAACCCGGCGACGCTGGCCAGGCCGACTGCGAACGCGATCTTCGTGGTGCCATAACCCAGGGCGGTGACCAGCGCCAACGACAGAAGCAGCGCGGGAATGGCCAGCAGCACGTCGACGATGCGCATGAGCAGGCCCTCGACCCGACCGCCGGCGAAACCGGCGATCAGTCCGATCCCGCCACCGACGACGAAGGCGACTGTGACGGCGATCAGGGTGGCCCGCAGCGACAACGCCGCACCGTGCACGACGCGGGAGAACTGGTCGCGGCCCAGTTGGTCGGTGCCGAACCAGTTCCGTCCGTTCGGCGGGCGCAGCAGCGCGGTGGGGTCGGCGTGCAGCGGGTCCGACGCGGTGAGCAGGCTCGGCCAGCAGGCCGCGACCGCGACCAGCACGACGACGGCGATCGAGATCGCCAGCCCCGGCCGGCGGGCGCTCATCGCGCCGCCAGCGGGACGGTCATGTCGCGACGGCCGAGCGTGATGCGCTGGTCGAGCAGCGGGTACGCCAGGTCGACCAGCAGGTTGGTGACCACGACGACCGCCGCGCTGAGCACCACGATGCCCTGGACCACGGGGATGTCCTGCATGGTCACCGCCTCGGCGGTGATCCGTCCCAGTCCGTCGCGGGAGAAGACGGTCTCGATGACGACCGCGCTGGCCAGGAGCTGTCCGACGAGTAGTCCGGTGACGGTCAGGGTGGACAGGCAGGCGTTCGGCAGCGCGTGGCGCACCTGCAGCCGGAGCCGGCTGGCTCCCTTGCCGCGCGCGGTCTGGATGTAGGGCTCGTCCAGGGCGGTCAGCAGGCTGGTGGCCAGTACCTGCGCGATCAGTGCCGCGGTCGGGATTGCGAGCGTGACCGCGGGCAGGACCAGCCCGCGCAGCCCGTGGTTACCGAAGGCGGGGAAGATCCGGGCCCGGAACGACAGCAGTTCGACCAGCATCAGTCCGACCCAGAAGGTCGGCAGCGAGATGCCGACCGAAGGCAGGGACAACAGCACCTGCCGGAGCCAGCGCCGGCGGGTGTACGTGGCCGCCAGCGCCAGGCCACCCCCACCGGCCACCGCAAGCACCAGCGCCGCGGCAGCCAGCGTGAGCGTCGACGGCAGGGCTGTGGCGATCATCGAGGTCACCGGATGGCCGGTGGCGGCCGAGTCGCCGAAGTCGCCGCGCACTGCGTTGCTCAGATAGTCGAGGTACTGCGCCGGCACGGACTTGTCGAAGCCGTACTCGTGACGCAGCTGCGCCAACCGGGTCGCGGAGATCGGTTGCAGCTGCAGCCCGGCGCCCGCCATCGCGGCGACCGGATCACCTGGCAGCATCTCCATGATCAGGAATGAGACCGTGTAGGCCGCCCACACCACGCCCATGGCGTGCAGGACCCGACTCGCCAGGTATCGGCGTGCAGGGTGCCCCGTCTTCGCCGGCAGGGGTTCCGTGACGTCCGGCGGCCGCGGCGGCCGCGGCCGGGACGCAGTGGTCAGCTCTTCCACGTGTCATGCAGTCGAATGTCACCGGGCGCCCCGAACTGCAGCCCGTGCACGTCCTTGGCCACGCCGAAGATCGCCCCGTTGTCCACGACGGGGATGACATAGGCGTTGTTCACGATCAGCTGCTGGGCCTGCTTGACCAGCGCGGCGCGCCGATCCGGGTCGACGGCGGCCGCCTGCTGGTCGAGGATCGGGTCGAGTTCGGTGGCCGGGATCCGGTAGGAGTTGACCAGCTTCGTCGAGTACAGCGTCCGTAGGGCGTCCGGATCGGCGCTGCTGTAGTCGCCACCCCAGAACAGGTCGAAGTCGCCGGTCTTCAGCAGCTGCGAGAACTGGGAGACCTGCAGCTCCTTGAGCACCAGCTCGACGCCGACGTCCTTCAGTTCCTGCTGGATGAGTTCGAGGGCCGGCAGGTAGGTCGCGGCATTGGCGAACCAGACCGTGTTCAGCCGCAGCGCGGTGCCGTTCCTGGCTCGGATTCCATCCTTGCCGGCCGTCCACCCGTTCTGGTCCAGCAACCGCCTGGCCCTGGCCGGGTCGTAGGTCACCGCCGAGCTCAGATCCTCGAAGTCCGGCGTGGTCGCGGCCAGGACGCTCGTCGAGGCGCGGGTTCCGGTGGGAAACAGGCTGGCGGCGATCTGCGACCGGTTGATCGCGACCATCAGCGCCTGGCGGACGGTCACGTCCGAAACGATCGAATGGCTGTTGTTGAACCCGAGGTTCAAGCCGACACCAGGCCTGGTGTAGGTGGCGAGCGTCGCCCCGCTGGCCCTGACGGCGGCCTCGTCCGCCCGGCCGACGCCGTGGACGATGTCGACCTGTCGGGAGGCCAGGCTGCCGGTCCGCACGCCCTCCTCGGGAACCACCCTGTAAACGATCTTATCCAGGTAGGCGGCGCCGGACTTGGTCCACAGCGGCGATCCCCAGGCATAGTCCGCCCGCCGGGCCAGCGTGATCGACGTGTTCTGCACGTACGACGACAGCGTGAACGGCCCCGTCCCGATCGCCCCGTTCCGGCAGCGCTGCGCCGCGGTCTTCTTCGCGGTCGCCCCGGACACCAGCCCGAGGGTGGAGGTGGACGCCGCCCGCAGGAAAGCCACATCCGGTTGCTTGAACGTGACCTCGGCGGTGAGGTTGTCGACCACCGTGGTGCCCGCGTAGCCGCTCAGGTACGACTCGGNCTGGACCGCCAAGGCACCCAACCCGCCGACCGCGTCGAAGTTGTCCTTGACCACCTGAGCCGTCAGCGGCGTGCCATCGCTGAACGTGACCCCGGACCGCAGGTGGAAGGTGAATGACGTCGCGTCCGGGCTGACCGTCCAGCTCTCGGCCAGCCACGGCACGATCCTGCCGGTCTTCGGATCCTGATCGACCAGCGAATCGACCACCTGGCGCAGCGCGGCCACCGTGGCGCTGGTGCCGGTCTGCTGCGGATCGACGCACCCGGAGTCCGTGGCCACCGCGAACATCAACGTGCCGCCGGCTGCCGGCTTCCCGGCGCCGTTTGTGGTGGCGCTGGCCCTGCTCTCGCCGGAGTCACACGCGCTCACCAGCAATGCCAGCGCGACAGCGGCGGCCGCCGTCCCCACGAGTCGTCGGCGCCCAGACACCCAGACCATCCAGATCCCCCCGGCGGTGCACTTGGATGCACCATGAGTGCAAAACGGTGAACCTGATGGTAGAGATGGCGCGTCAGGGCTGTCAATCGACGTCCCTGCGCGGGCCGCCGGACCGCGCCCCGGTCAGGGGCGGGCCATCGAGCCGGCGTCGACGGCGATGGTCGAGCCGGTGATCATGCGGGCCTCGTCGGACACGAGGAAGGCGATGACCTCGCTGACGTCGCGCGGTTCGATCAGCTCGACGGGAAGCGCGTTCTGCATCGCGGCAGCGAGGTGCGGCAGGCTTCCGATGCTCTCGAACAGCGCGGGGTTCGCCACCACCATCGCGGTGTTCACCCCGGTCGGGGCGACGGCGTTGACACGGACGTTGTCCGGGCCCAGCAGGGCGGCGTACGCCTTGACCAGGGCCACCACGGCGGTCTTGGCCGCCGTGTAGGCGTCGGCGCCGGCGGTGCCATCGGTGAACGCCTTCAGCCCCGCCACGGAACTCGTCACGATGATGTTGCCGGTCTGGCGTTCGCGCATGTGGGTGGCGGCGAGCTGAAGGGTGTGCCAGGCGCCGGTGAGCATCGTCCCGAGCGCGTCGTCCCACACCTGCTGTATGTCCGGGTGATCACTGCCGGAGATGATCACGCCGGCATTGGCGATCGCGATGTCGACGTGCCCGAGCTGGGCGACCCCGGCGTCGAAGGCGATCTGCTGGTCGGCCCGGGAGCGCACGTCACCCTTGCGCAGGACCGCGGTTCGGCCGAGCTGTTCGATGAGCCGGCCGGTCTCGGTGAGATCCTCCTCCGTCGCCATCGGGTAGGGCACCGTGTCGAGCGGCGCGCACAGATCGAGACCGACGATGTCGGCCCCCTCCTCGGCCAGCCGTAACGCGTGCGAGCGGCCCTGGCCACGCGCGACCCCGGTGATGTAGGCGACCCTGCCGTCGAACTTACCCACGTCGCTACCTGCGCCTTCTCATCACGAGTGAACTGGACGTCGGCCCCGGCAGGCGGCTCGCATCAGGCCGGCGGGTACCCGATCGTCTTGATCTCCAGGAAGGACTCGAAGCCGGGGATGCCGTTCTCCCGGCCGAGACCGCTCTGCTTGTAGCCGCCGAACGGCGAGTCCGGGGCGAGCCAGTGGGCGTTGGCGATCGCGATCGCGACCGCGTCGTCGTCATCGTCGAACGGGAGCACCGTCACCACCGGGCCGAAGATCTCCTCCTGGGCGATGCGGGCATCGGGATCGACGTCGACGAACAGCGTCGGCTCGACGTAGAAACCGCGGTCGTGATGCGGCGAGCGGTTGCCGTCGCAGACGAGCTTCGTCGGCCGGTCCCGCGTCGGCGACGAGCTCACCATCGATGATCAGCTGCGATTGGTCGATCATCGACCCTCCTGTCGTCGGGGGCGGCGATGATCCCGCATCTCCGTGACATTGGTAACAATCCCGGGGATTAATATCAACCCGAGGGTCGATTAAATTGGAGTGGCAGGGAGCCCCTAGGCCCCCTGCCAGCGGTACAGGTTCCCGGGACGGCCGCACCGGCCGTAGCGATGGGAGCGGATCGCCAGCCGATGGACGGCCAGATGCTCCAGGTAGCGGCGGGCCGTGGCGCGAGACACTCCGATCGCGGCGGCGATGTCCTCGGCGGAGGCCGGCACGGTCTTGGCCCGTAACTGGGCCACGACGGAGTCGAGGGTCGTGGCGGACACGCCCTTGGGCTGGTCCGCGACCGGGGTGGCCGGCGGCCGGAGCGCGGCCAGCGCGCGATCGACCTCCCCCTGGCTGAGATGACGTGGGGGAGTGGCCGCCATCTCGCGGTGCGCCGTCGCGAACCGGTGGAGACGGT
Source organism: Frankia sp. ACN1ag (assembly GCF_001414035.1). NCBI lineage: Bacteria > Bacillati > Actinomycetota > Actinomycetes > Frankiales > Frankiaceae > Frankia > Frankia sp. ACN1ag. Next base: position 279,582 of record NZ_LJPA01000006.1, read on the forward strand.
CGCGCAGAGTCGCGGCGCTGAGCGGTTTCACCAGGTACTGGACGACCCCGTACGACAGCGCTGCCCGGACCGTCGCGAGGTCGCTGGCCGAGGTCACGGCGATGATGTCGAGCGCGGCGCCCCGGGAGCGCAGCGTGCGGCACACCTCCACGCCCGTCGTGTCGGGCAGGAGGAGATCGAGCAGTACGAGATGCGGACGACCGCGGGAGACGAAGTCCAGGGCCTCGGCGCCGCTGTGGACGATGCCGATGACGGCGAATCCGGGAATCTGATCGACATAGCTGCCCTGCTTCTCGGCCAGCCGCGTGTCACCGTCGACGATCAGGGTGCGGATCGGCTCGTCAGGCATGCGTCGCGGCTCCGGACGGTCTGGTGGGCGAAACGGCAGGGGGTGGCATCGGGCTAATAGTCCGTCGGATTTTCCCGTCTNGAGTGGTGCGTATTTTCACAGAGTAAGCCCTGGAATGCATCCGCCGGTTGTCGGAAATGCGTCAAAGTTCGACCGACGATTGTGCGGAACCGGCGGTCGAAGTCCCGGTGTCGCGGCCGTGTCCGCACCCTCCATCCGCGGAGCACGGGCACAATACCAGGAACTTTAGGTTCGGATCAGGACTGTGACCACGGTGGGCGGCGGTCCTGCGAGGTGCTTGTCGATCGGCTTCTTGGCGGGGAACGGGGTGCGTTTGGTGCGTCGGACGACGCGGGGGTGGGAGCGGAGCCGTTTCGGTAGGACGTGTTCGGCGATCTCAGCGGTCACCGCGGCCAGGATCCGGGCCGTCCGGCGGAGGGGGGAAAAGCGCCCGGCGCACGACTTGGCGGCGGACGACTTTGACGGTGTGGGTGAAGGAGAGCCGGTCGGGGTCGATCCCTTCGACCAGCGCGGTGTCGTGGATCAGTTTCCGTAACGCCCGGTGCAGCAGCAGGACGCCCCAGACCTCCTGCT